>CAZCXO010000110.1:0-2500 GCA_964502645.1 uncultured Candidatus Saccharibacteria bacterium | reverse complement strand
TCCGATCTTCCCTGATGGAGGCCGTCTACGACAAGCCGGCAATCGTCATCACTGACCAGAAGGTTTCAAGTGTCCAGGAATTCCTGCCCCTGTTAGAAAAACTGGCGCAGGCTGGCAAGAAAGACCTGGTACTGATCGCCGAAGACGTCGAGGGCGAAGCCTTGGGCACACTGATTCTTAACCGGCTGAAGGGTGTTTTTAACACCTTGGCTATCAAAGCGCCGGCTTTCGGTGACCGTCGCAAGGATATCCTCAACGACATCGCCATCCTGACCGGCGCCGAAGTCATTTCTGAAGAAACCGGCATGACGTTTGAAAACGTTGATCTGAATGTAGTCGGGACGGCCCGCCGCGTCATCGTCAACAAGGATGAGACGACTATCATCGAGGGCGGTGGTTCGCCAGCCGAGGTTACCGCTCGCATCAAACAGATCAATGCTCAGATTGAGCAGGCAACCAGCGAATATGACAAGGAAAACCTTGAGAAGCGGCGGGCCGCCCTATCAGGCAAAGTCGCCGTTATCAAAGTCGGCGGTGCCACCGAGACCGAGATCGAAGAAAAGAAATTCCGTGTCGATGACGCCGTCCACGCTGTCAAAGCCGCCCTGGCCGAAGGTATCGTTCCCGGCGGCGGTGTCACACTGATCAACCTGATTGCCAAGATTACAGATGACAACGATGATACTTCAGTCGCAGCCGGCAAGCTGCTGCTGATCCGAGCTCTCGAACAGCCGTTCCGAATCCTGCTGGAGAACGCCGGCCTTAATGCTGATGAGTGGCTGCCGCAAGTCAAAAGCGGCAAACCCGGTTTCGGCGTCGATGTCAACAAACCGACCAAGCTGGTCGACTTGAAAATCGCCGGGATCATTGACCCCACCACTGTTACCAGGGAAGCGATTCAGAATGCTGTCAGTATCGCCGGTACGGCCATGACCATGGGTGCCTTAGTCGTTGAAGTTCCAGAAAAACAAGCTGCTCCAGCCGCACCTGACATGGGCGGCATGGGCATGATGTAGCTATTCCTGACTGTCTGAAGGTGGTTGGGTGAAGTAGTTGACTTCGTTGACAATGTCGTAGAGGGCCCGGGCGCGCAGCTCGTCATCTTTGATGTTGTGAGCGGTTTCGTAGGCTTTTTTTACCAGCTTATGGTCGTCGTTGGCCTGCAGGATCATCATGATGGCACGGAATTTTTCCTCGGAAGGCAGGTCTAGCTTGTCCAGCAGCGGTTCGAGTTCATCGAGGGCATGGTCGCGGATGTCCACGAGTTCGGGATCAGCAGAACTTGAAGTATCAACAGCGTCTGGCGTCGGCGGGACGCCTTGGGGATATTGATAGCTGGGGCGCTGGGGGAAACCGCCAGCCGGCGAGATGACATCGCTGATCTGGTCCTTATTATCATTAAGCGGGGCGCCGGGGTGCTGCCAACTGGGGCTGGGCAAAGCCGGCTGGCTCCCACCGGCGTTGTCAGCCGGGATGGCCGGATCAAGACTTACGGCCGGGGTGTCATCGAGTACCGGTTGGTCTGATGATGCAGTGGTTTGGGTGGCCTGATCTGATTGATCTGCAGCCGGTTGAGCGTTCTCAGGTGCTTTGTCATTTGACTCTTCGTCATCGTGGTGCCCAAACATGTTCCCCCTCTATCTTTGCTTAAGCTATACTATATACAACCTTGCCTGCAAAGCACAAGAAATTTAGAGGGATGATGCTGGACGACCTGAAATTAATCCACCAACGCGACGCCCAGGACGCCTTGGGCGTGGCCGAGAAGCAATGGCAGCAGTTGTCACATGACTTTGGAATAAAGCTGCCAGCGATGGATGGTATTACTAATATCGTGGTAGGTGGCATGGGCGGCTCAGCCTGGCCGGCGCTATATCTCAAGTCCTGGCCCGGCACCAGCGTACCTCTGGAAGTCATCAGCAATTACGACCTACTGGCTTATGTGGACAAACACACCTTGTTTATCTCCTCCAGCTACTCCGGCAATACCGAGGAAACCCTGGAGGCTTTAAATCAGGCCGAAGAACATGGGGCGCGTATCGCGGTCATGACAGCCGGCGGTAAACTCGCCGAAGTTGCCAAGCAGAAAAACCATCCGTTATTCCTGATTCCCGGCGGCATCCAGCCGCGGATGTCATCTTTCTATTTCCTGGCGGCCTTGATTCAGATCCTGGAGCCGCAAGGCCTGGTGCCAAAAGGCTCGCTTGATGAGTTGCATGAAGCTGGCGAGTGGCTCAAGGACCAACTGGCTGACTGGTTGGCAGAAGTTCCGACCAAGGACAATGCCGCTAAGCAGCTGGCTCTGGAGCTGATGGGTAAATCGGTCGTGGTTTACAGCGGTCCCAAACTGTTCCCAGCGGCTAACAAATTTAAGATTTGCCTTAATGAAAACGCCAAAAACGTGGCCTGGGTCAATTACTACCCTGAGTTCAACCATAATGAATTCATCGGCTGGTCGAGCCATCCGACCCAAAAGCCATACGCCGTGGTCGAATTCCGA
>CAZCXO010000109.1:0-2507 GCA_964502645.1 uncultured Candidatus Saccharibacteria bacterium | reverse complement strand
TGGTACTCTAGTACGGTATCTCAGCAAGACTTGTACTTGGTTCGCGCTCGTAGGTCTGCCACCAACAGAGGTAGAAACCACACGCAACCAAGCTTTTTATATCTTGTTCAGGTACAGAAAGATTTAATGAAAGCACTTATTACGCGCAAAGTCGGCATGACCAGCACCATCGCAGAAGACGGTGCGGTTCTGGCCGTGACCTTGTTAGCCTTTGATGATCATACTGTCTTAGCTCATAAGACTCAGGAGAAGGATGGCTACAGTGCGGTCCAGGTTGGTTCCGGCAAGGCCAAGAAGCTCTCCAAGAGCGTGGCCGGGCATGTCAAGATAGCCAAGGTCATGCCACGGATTATCCGAGAATTCCGCGTGGATGAGATTCCAGAAGAGCTCAGCGTCGGCAGCCAAATCAGCGCCGACGTTTTTAGTGTCGGCGACAATGTCCAAGTCACCGGCTTGAGTAAGGGTAAGGGCTGGGCCGGCACGATCAAGCGCCATCACTTCCACCGCCAGCGCAAGACCCACGGCGGCAAAGGCGATACCCGTAAGGTCGGCTCGATCGGCTCGATGTATCCGCAGAAGATTTTCAAAGGCAAGAAGATGGCCGGCCAACTGGGTCACGACCAAGTCACCGTTAAGAACCTTAAGGTTGCCTTGGTTGATACCGAACAGCATGTCATCGGCGTCACCGGCGCCGTCCCTGGCCCGCGCAAAAGCCTTGTTATCCTCAAGGAGTCCAAGTAATGGCTGTCGCGACATACACCAAGTCCGGTGTCAAAGCTTCTACACCGGCCAAACTGGACAAGGCCGTCTTTGGTGCGGATGTTAAGAATCATGAGCTGCTCAAGTTGGCTTATAACGCTTATCTGGCAAATGGCCGGGCCAACCTGGCCGTAACCAAGACCCGCGGCCTGGTCCGCGGCGGTGGCCGCAAGCCTTGGCGGCAGAAGGGCACCGGGCGGGCTCGGTTCGGCTCCACCCGCAACCCGATCTGGCGCGGCGGTGGCGTTGCCTTTGGTCCCACTGGCCAAGAAAATTACACTGTGCGGCTCAACACCAAGACCAAGCGTCAGGCTGTCCGACAGGCTCTTAGCCTCAAGGCAGACCGGATCATGGTCGTAGAAGATATCGTTTCCAAAGATGGCAAGACTGCTGACCTAGCCAAATTACTGGCTAAAATCGGCGCTGACCGCAACGTTTTGATCGTGGTCGAAGCCAAGTCACTGGAACTGATCCGGGCCAGCCGCAATTTATCTAATGTCAAACTAATTAGTGCCACCTTTGTGACCGTTTACGATGTCTTGAATGCAGATATCATAATCTTTAACCAGGACGCTCTCAAGACCACCACAGCCTGGCTCACCCCGACCAACAAGGTCGCCAAGGACCACCCGGGCAAGGAGGCCAAGTAATGGACAAAACCATTTCTTTGCGTCCCCGCCTGAGCGAAAAGACTTACGGCCTGAGCGAGAGCCGTGTCTATGTGCTGGAAATACCGGCCACAGTCAACAAGCACAGCGTTGCCAGGGCTGTCGAAGCCCAGTTCGAGGTCAAGGTCAACAAGGTTAACATTGCGAACATCCCCGGCAAAACCAAGCGCATCATGAGCATTACCGGCAAGCGGGTCAAGAATGCCTCCGGTCGCCGGGCTGATATCAAGAAGGCTTACATAACTCTGGCCGAGGGCCACAGCCTGCCGTTCTTCAATGCCATCGAGGAAGAAGAAACCAAGGAGCAAGAATTGCAGGAAAAAGTCGATAAGGTTGCTGCCAAGCAAGCCGCCAAAGCCGAAAAACCGGCCCGACGCGGATTTCGCCTGCCCAAGAAGTCCAAATCTGATAAAACAGAGGAGGAGGCCAAGTAATGCCGCTCAAGACTTATCAACCGACTACTCCCGGCCAGCGCGGTATGACCACGCAGGATTTTGACGGTATTACCACCAAAAAGCCGGTCAGCTCGCTGATAGCTATCAAGCGGCGTGGCAACGGCCGCAACAACCAGGGCCGGATCACTACCCGCCACAAAGGCGGCGGTGCCAAGAAGTTCTACCGGATAATTAACTTCAAGCCGGCTGACGGCCTGACAGCTAAGGTTGAGCATATCGAATACGACCCCAACCGCAGCGCCCGGATCGCCCGCATCAAAGATTCAGACGGCGCTTACCACTATATCCTGGCTGCCCAAGGCATGAAAGTTGGCCAAAAGATCGCCTCAGGCCAAGAAGTCGCCATCGAGACCGGCAACCGTCTGCCTCTCAAGAACATCCCTATCGGCAGTACTGTCCACGCCATTGAACTCAAGGTTGGCGGCGGTGCCCAACTGGTCCGTAGCGCTGGCAACAGTGCCCAATTAATGGGCCGCGATAACGGCTACGCCCAACTACGCCTGCCCAGCGGTGAAGTCCGCCTAATTAACGAAAATTGCACGGCTTCATTGGGGGTCGTAGGCAATGAACAGCATCAGAATATTAAGATCGGCAAAGCCGGCCGCAACCGCCACAAGGGCAAGCG
>CAZCXO010000108.1:0-2619 GCA_964502645.1 uncultured Candidatus Saccharibacteria bacterium | reverse complement strand
CCGGCGGCCCGGCTTATCTTACGGAACTGACCACCTTCGTGCCGACGGCCTCGCACGTCGAACAGTACGCCGACATAGTGGCCCAAAAGGCGCTAAGGCGTCGTTTGATCAGAGCCTCCAAGGAAATCAGCGACCTTAGTCATGATGAATCGCGCCAATTGCGAGAATTGATAGAAGCGGCTGAAACGAGGTTGTTTGAGGTCAGCCAGCAGCATGTAAAACAGGATGTCATCAGCCTCGAAGCTATCCTGGCCGAAAGCTTTGACCGTTTAGACGACCTGCACAAGGACAAGCAGAAAATCCGCGGTTTACCCACTGGTTTTGCCGACCTGGACAACACGCTGGCTGGGTTCCAGCGGTCAGACCTGGTGATTTTGGCAGCCCGTCCGTCGCTGGGCAAGACGGCGCTGGCGTTGAACTTCGCGCACAACATAGCTGTCCATTCCCAACAACCGGTGTTGATTTTCAGCCTGGAAATGAGTAAGGAACAATTAGTCGACCGATTGCTATCTATGGAGTCCGGCGTGGATGCCTGGGCGCTGCGGACCGGCAATTTAACGGATGCGGATTTCGAGAAAATCGGCCATGCCATGGGCACTCTCAGCGAGGCGCCGATCTTCATTGATGATAGCCCGGGCATAACCATCAGCGAGCTCCGTACCAAAGCCCGGCGCGAGGCCCACCGTAATCCACTTGGCCTTATCATCGTCGACTACTTGCAACTGATGAGCGGTGGTCGTTATGGGGGTGATGCCAACCGCGTCCAGGAGATTTCAGAGATATCACGTGGGCTCAAAGGTATCGCTCGTGAGCTCGATGTACCCCTATTGGCTCTCAGCCAGCTCAGCCGTTCCGTCGAGAGCCGCAGCCCCCAGATTCCGCAACTGGCCGACCTGCGTGAGTCCGGCTCGATCGAACAGGACGCCGACGTAGTAGCGTTCATTTATCGAGAAGAATATTACAATCCGGACACCGACCGTAAGAAATTGACGGATATCCTGATCAAGAAGCACCGAAACGGGCCGACCGGGGGCGTCGAACTGTACTTTGACAGTGAGCGCCAGCGTTTTCGGTCTGTTGACACCAAACACCGTGAAGAGCCGTTTGACCTGGCAGCATGAAAAAACGAGCCTATCTTGACATAAGTGTTCCCTATCTGTTAATGGTTCTTGCTGTCGGGACTGTTCTGACCGGCTTGATGCTGTACAAATTGGGTAGCTTGATTGGCGGTTTGAGCCAGGTTGAGGTGACTGCTGCTAATATGCCCGTCGGCTGGCATGGCATTTACCATCACCCCCTGTATCTGCCGTTAGAGTTAGTCAGATCGGTCGATTTCTTCATCTTCAAAGGTCATGGCCAAACCCTCACGCGTTTACCAAACGCATTGTTTGGGGCCTGGGCCATCATCAGCTTCGGCTGGCTGGTTTCCTACTGGCACAACCGACGGACTACCGTACTGGCTACAGCCCTGTTCGCGACCGCTGCCTGGACGCTACACGTCAGCCGTCTGGCCAGCTTCGACGTGCTATACCTTTGGGCCACCCCCACGCTGGTTCTGACTTACACTTTGCTGCATCGTCGGCCTACCCTGATTGTGTGGTATGGTAGTTTGCTAGTCTGGCTGTCGGTTCTGTATGTACCTGGCCTGGTTTGGTTGCTACCGATAACCTTTTTCCTGGAGCGCAATGTCCTTGTCAAAGCCTGGCAGCAATTCGGCACTGCCGCACAGAAAACGACGTACATATTTATCGCACTGCTTGGCCTACCCCTGTTGATAATCGACTTGTTGAGATCTGGTCAGCTTTTGACCTGGCTGGGGCTGCCGGCTCATTTTCCGCCGCTAATGACGGTTCTGAAACATTTCGTGGCCGTGCCGGTGCATCTGTTCATCAGAGGGCCCGAATATCCGTTTCTATGGCTGGGTCGGGCACCGGTCATGGATATATTCACGTTGGCGGCTTGCCTGATAGGTGTTTATTTCTATACCCGCCACTGGAAGGCTATAAGGACGCGTTTGTTGCTCAGCATCGGACTGATCGGTTGGATCCTGGTCGGACTGGGCGGACCGGTCAGCTTAAGCCTGCTGGTGCCGCTCTTATATATGGCTGCTGCCACAGGTATAGCTTATCTATTGCATGAGTGGCTGCAAACCTTTCCAATCAACCCGCTGGCCCGCGGGCTAGGGGTGGGAGTCATCCTGATGGTGGTAACACTGAGTTGCATATACAACCTCAGGGCTTACTACATCGCCTGGCCGCATAACCAAGCCAGCCGGGCGGCCTTTCCATACCATCGTCAGCGCTGATATAATGACTTAAACGAGGGAGGAACCATGAGCCGATTTGATCAAGCTAAAATGCTAATGCGTGTCAAAAAAATCCAAGGCGAACTGCAGAAGATGACCATCACGATTGAGAAAGGTGACGGTGCCGTCCAGGTCGAGATGAACGGGGAACAGAAGCTTAAGAGAGTCAAGATAAACCCGGATAATATTGACCTTGATGATATAGGCCAGTTGGAACGCTGGATCGAGGACGCTGTCAAAGAAGCCATTGCCGAGAGCCAACGGGTAGCCGCAGAGAAGATGCAGCCAATGATGGGCGCCCTGGGCAACCTGGG
>CAZCXO010000107.1:0-2664 GCA_964502645.1 uncultured Candidatus Saccharibacteria bacterium | reverse complement strand
ATGCGCGACTCAGCCTTCGCCTGCCTGCGCCGAGTCGGTGTCGAGACCGGTGGCAGCAACGTGCAGTTTGCCGTAAATCCTAAGACCGGCGAGCAAGTCATTATCGAGATGAACCCGCGCGTCAGCCGCAGCTCAGCCCTGGCCTCCAAGGCCACCGGCTTTCCGATCGCTAAGATCGCCGCCTTGCTGGCCGTCGGTTACACACTCGATGAGATTCCCAACGACATCACCAAGAAAACGCCGGCCAGCTTTGAGCCGGTTATTGACTACGTCGTTACCAAAATCCCGCGCTGGGCGTTCGAGAAATTCCCGGGCACGCCCGGTGTCCTTGGTGCCCAAATGCAATCCGTCGGCGAGGTTATGGCCATCGGCCGGACCTTCCCGGAAAGCCTGCAAAAAGCCATCCGCAGCCTGGAAACCGGCCGTGCCGGACTCAACGCTGATAGCAAGGAAACCGCTTTCGACAAGACCTCGGTTTCAAAACTCTTGCAGGCCATCAAAGTACCGACCCCGGACCGTATTTTCCAGGTCGAATCCCTGCTCCGCCGCGGCGGAAAACCCGAAAAACTGGCTAAATTATGCGAATATGACCCCTGGTTCCTCTATCAAATCAAACGTATTTCCACCGCCCGAATCCAGTTTGAAAAAACCGGTTTGAACAAAATCACTCCGAGCGAATTTAAGCAGTTGAAACAGATGGGTTTTTCGGATGTCCAAGTGGCTCATCTTTCTAAAACCACTCTTGGGAAAGTCACTGACAAACGACATTCTCTCAAGGTCGAACCTACTTACAAGATGGTTGATACCTGCGCCGCCGAATTCGAGGCTGACACGCCTTATTGTTACTCTACCTGGGAGGATGAAACCGAGGTCAAGCGGAGCGGGCGCAAGAAAGTCATTATCCTGGGCAGCGGTCCCAACCGCATCGGCCAGGGTATTGAATTCGATTACACTTGCGTGCATGCCAGCTTTGCCCTGCGCGAGGCCAGCGTCGAGAGCATCATGTACAACTGCAACCCCGAGACCGTCAGCACCGACTATGACACCTCTGACAAGCTTTACTTCGAGCCGATTACGCTGGAAGACGTCCAGAATGTCATCGCCGTCGAAAAGCCGGACGGCATCATCGTCAGCCTGGGCGGCCAAACTCCTCTTAAATTGGCTAACGACCTGCCCCAGGACTTGATCCTGGGCACGCCTCCGGCCAGTATCGACCTGGCCGAAGACCGCGACGCCTGGAATAAACTCTGCCAGCGGCTTAAGATTCCTCAGCCCGAAGGCGGCACAGCCACTGATCTGTCCGACGCCAGCAAAATCGCCAAGCAAGTCGGTTACCCGGTGCTGGTCAGACCCAGCTATGTGCTGGGCGGCCGGGCCATGCGCATCGTTTACTCTGGCTCCGAGCTTAAGTCGGCTTTTCAGGAGCTGGTGTCTGAAGGCTCGTTGGCCCGCGAGGGCGGCCTCAGCACCGAGCGGCCGGTCTTACTTGATCATTTTCTGGATGATGCTACTGAAGTCGATCTGGACGCCATCCGCGACAACAGCGGTCAGGTCGTTATCGCCGGTATTATGGAGCACATCGAACGGGCCGGTGTCCATAGCGGTGACAGTGCCTGTGCCCTGCCCGTCCAGAACCTGGCTCCACGGATCATTGAAACACTTATCAAACATTCAAAAGCCATTGCCGAGGCGCTCCATGTCGTCGGCTTGATAAACATCCAGTTCGCTATCCAGGGTAACCAGGTATATGTGTTGGAAGCCAACCCTAGGGCCAGCCGTACGGTACCGTTCGTGGCCAAGGCTATCGGCGTGCCGGTCGCCAAAATCGCCACGCGGGTGATGCTGGGCGAATCTCTGGCCAAATTGTCCAAGGCTTATCACTTCCAAACTGACCGATCCGGCCAGCTCCAAGCCGTCAAACATCGCCAGAACCTGGTCGCTGTCAAGGAGTCGGTTTTCGCTTTCAGCCGTTTCAGCAACGTTGACATCGTGCTCGGGCCGGAGATGAAAAGCACCGGCGAGGTCATGGGTATCGGCGCTAACTTCGCGGAGGCCTTCGGCAAGGCCGAGATTGCCAGCGGCTTGATCGTGCCCCAGTCCGGCACCATCATTTTCACGGTGGCAGATTACGCCAAACAGGCCATGTTACCGATCGCAACTGAACTGGCTAAGCTCGGCTTCAACCTGGTGGCCACCAAGGGCACAGCTGATTTTCTCAGGTCCAACGGTCTCCACATCCATCAGACCCTGACCAAAGTCAGCGAAGACGCCCATCACAACATGGTCCAATTCATCAAACATAATCCGGTTGGCATGATAATTAACATTCCCAACGCCAGCGCCCGTGCTCAGACCGATGGGTTCACTACCCGCAAGGCTGCCCTCGAGGGCCACGTCTCCATTGTCACCACCGTTCCGGCCAGTCAATCCATTGTCGAAGCCATCCGCGAGTTGCGTACCCATCATCTGACCATCAGACCACTTCAAGCAATCTAATTATCTTGGTTCATGATTAGGCGCATCTCATGCCGACTGAGCAGGCGGATACTGTACCAGGCCAGGCTGTACATGCTGGCCAGCAGCACGAAGAACGAAATCACGGTTACCAACATCTGCGGATAATTAGTCAGGTGTTGCAGCCGGTCAGAGATGTCGAACAACAGG
>CAZCXO010000106.1:0-2728 GCA_964502645.1 uncultured Candidatus Saccharibacteria bacterium | reverse complement strand
CATGCAGGCGCTTAACATCCTGCAGCCTAAGCATATGCCGAAAGCTACGGAGCATATACCGGAACAGATCGAGCTGCTCAAACAGCTTGAAACCAAGGGCTTCACCTACACCATTGATGACGGGGTGTACTATGACACCGCTATGTTTCCAAAGTATAGGGATTTTGCCAGGTTGGATCTCGACGATCAGCAAGCCGGTGCGAGGGTAAATGTCAATCCGCAGAAGCGTCAGCCGCAGGACTTCGCCTTGTGGAAATTCTCCCCCAAGGACAAGCAGCGCGACATGGAGTGGGACAGTCCCTGGGGCAAAGGTTTTCCTGGCTGGCACATCGAGTGTTCGGCCATGAGCATGAAATACCTTGGCCCCACGCTTGATATCCACACCGGGGGCATCGACCATGTGCCGCTTCACCATACCAATGAGATCGCCCAGAGCGAGGTCGCCACCGGCCAACGATATGCCAACTATTGGCTGCACAGTAGCCATGTCACCGCCGAAGGTGAAAAGATTTCCAAGAGCCAAGGCAACGGCATCCGGCTACAGGAAGTCGTTGACAAAGGCCTAAAGCCTATGGCTTTAAGGCTGCACATCCTGGAGTCACATTACCGGAACCAGTCCAAATTCAGCTGGCAGAGCCTGGAGGCCGCCCAAAACCGTCTGCACGATTTACAATCCATGGCCGCCCTGCGCTGGCAGCCGCGGCAGGTTTCGCATGACTCAGGTACTTTCGCGCTGGAAGACGTACCACAGAACTTGAACGCCAATCTGGCCGACGATCTTAATACTCCCCAAGCTCTGGCCTTTCTGAGCCAGGTCAGCACTCAGTTGCAAGCCGTGCACATCGAGAGAGACATGGTCGTGCACTTCGAAAAGATGTTAGCAGGCATTGATGACTTATTAGGTCTGAACCTGATGCAGATCGGTGATATAACCGATGAGCAGAAGTCAATAATCAAGCAACGCGAAGAAGTCCGTAAAGCCCAAGATTGGCAACAATCCGACAAACTGAGAGAAGAGCTGGAAAAGCAGGGTATCGGTCTGAAAGACCACCCCCACGGCGCTATTTGGTTTCGCCTGTCACCTGTTTGAATTCAGGCGTATCAATGATGCCCTGGGAGCGGAGATACTCCAGAAAGGCGATCCGCAGGCAGCCGGCCACCGGGATAGCCAAAAGACCGCCAAACAGGCCCCCGAAACTAACCCCGATAATTACCGAAGCAAACACTAATAGCGGCGACATGTTGGTCGAATTGGCCTGTATGCGTGGCTGGATCAGGTAATTCTCAATCTGTTGGTAAAGTATGTAGTAAATCAGGATGATGACTGCCGCGCTGGTTGAGTGGAATAGGGCGATGGTAGTGACTATGATCGCACCGATCGTGTGGCCGACCAAAGGGATCAGGCCGCAGATGAAAATCACGACCATGATGGCCGCGGCATAATTAACATGCAGCAACAACACTGCCGGCATTATCAGCACCGCCGCCAAGGCTGCCAGCGTCACCTGTCCGTTAACAAAACCTTTGATGACACGGTACATCTCAGCAGCCAGCCGGTCGGCCATGCCATGGTGCCTATCGGGCACGACATCACGAAAGAAAGCCAGCCAGCGCGGGCCTTCGACCAGCATCATGAACGTCAACACCAGGATAGTTAACAAAGAGAAAAAACTGCTGCCGATACGCTGGGCGGTTGAAAACAACGCACCACCGGCATGCTTTAACCTGGCTGACAGCTGGTTAGAAAAGGTGTTGACCTGCTTTTCAAGGTGATACTTGCGGATTATCTTACCGACTTCGCTGTTCTGGTTGCGGAAGTCCTGGACCAGTTGCGGCGCGGCATCCACCAGATTGCCGGTTTGGCGCACCAACGGCGGCGAAATACTGGCGATGAAACCGCCTAGCAGCAGGATTATGACAAAGAATGACAGAGATGTGGCGATCGGTCGGCTGCCGCGGCTCTTGCCGGGTAACTTGCGGCTGAGCCAGTAAACCGGCGCATTTAGGGCAAGCGCTAAGAAGAAGGCTACAAAGATCAGCAATAAGGCATGGGCTGCTTTATGCAGAGCCGCCCACAGGATGATCGTAACCACGACCAGCAAAGCCAGTCGCACGTAGCTGCGGAAAGTAATCGTCAGGGCCACTTCGGAAATCTCACCTGCCTGTTCGCGTTCACCGGACTTACGGAAGCCTAGCATAGCCCTATTATCTATGCTGGCCGCTTTTTTCGCAATGCTTGGTAATAGTGCGTTAACAGTTGCTGTCCAACCACATCAATATCATAAGCTTGGACGTGCCGGTTCCCCCAGCTGATTGCCCGTTTACGAGCGTCACTATCCATCAAGAATTGCTTTAATTTATCCATTAATCCATCGATGTTGCCAGGCTCAAATAACAGGTTAGGATTATGGCCCAAAACTGAACTGTAGCCAGGATTATCGGCTCCCAGCACAACTGCGCCAGCTGCCATTGCCTCGAGTAGAACGATGCCGAAGCTCTCGCCCCCCTGACTGGGGAACACTGCAATGTCAGCTGAAGCGTAATATGAAGGCTTATCCGCTTCTGATACGAACCCCACCATTTCAACGGTGTCCTCCAGCTTGTTCTTCGCAATGAATCGTCGAAGCCTTGATTCCAGTGGCCCCCTGCCGCAAATGACGACGCGGAATTTGGGCAAATCCGGTTGAGTTCTCAACGTTGCTATTGCCTCTAACAAAAGTAGACTGCC
>CAZCXO010000105.1:0-2770 GCA_964502645.1 uncultured Candidatus Saccharibacteria bacterium | reverse complement strand
TGGCCGGCTTGGTTGGCAGCCGTATCATCAAAAACCGCCGATTTAACCAGACGTTTGTAAACTGCGTGTGCGATTTCGGGATGTGACATATTTTTTGCCCCAACACCATCCAGAAATTTCAACCAGTCTGACCAGGATGTGCCTGTAGCGTTCTCTATGCTGTCAATATTTACCGGCTTAGTCATACAATCAGAATACTACGCCATTATCTGTTTTTGAATGATTGGGGGCTATTGGTCGGTGTGTTCGACTGCCGGCTGCGGTAGTACACCGTCGATTTCGTAGAGTTCAGAAGCTAGCTCGGCCGATTGGGCATCGCCGACAGCCTGCCAGTGGCGATAACGCGCCAAGCCATGAAATACCAACCGCGACACAGGATTGTGGGCGTTTAGTTCGCGTTCGTGCGCATGCTCAAAACTTGAAAGGCTGGCTTCAGCACGTGACATCTGCACGGCACCGAAATCCATACCGACTGGATCTAAAGTTGTCATAGTTCCGATTTAATCACTTGAACCTTAAGTTGGCAACTGCACTAAATTTGCACTAACGAAAATATCACGAATGGCATATTATATTTAGCCTGCATTGCATCTAGTTCTGGATTGGGTAGGGTCGGCGATTTTCGGGATGGTAAAAAACAAGTTCGAACAGATGAATACGCGCCACCCCAGCCTTTGGGCCGGCGACGACAAAGGAATCACTATCTAGTGGAAGATTTATCACACGGCCGCCTTTTATAAATCCTTTTTCGGGGCTGCTCGGTTCAACTGAACCAACTTCGTCGTCAACCGGGAAAGCTCTGTATACTCCCGTGCCATCTTCGTGAACCATTAATGTGTGTCGATAAAGGTTCTTGGTCCAGACTTCCGGGGTTATGTCAAACTCACCGGGACGCATCGTTTCCATTACGACTTTGCCCTGGTTCATGCCAAGTATGACTATCCGGCCCAGCTCAGACGCCGTCGCAGCCGGGTCAATTTCTACACCTTCTGCTGAGCTGAAACGTTCAATAGCCATTTTATTCGTCCTGATCCTGTTGAGCACGGCTCTTTAAAAGGTACTGCGTAAATGAATGATCAGGATATCGCGATTGAAACTGTTCTATAAGTGCTGGCGGCATCAGGGCCACGGCGTTATGCATAAAGCTGAGACCTTCTCGCCATACGGTTGAGTTATATTTGATATCGTGCGGCACGACCATGCGTTCGTAGCAGCCTATTAAAAGTGTTGTCAGGGCGCCATCTTCCAGGTAATCAAAATCTGCCGGATAATCCTCGGCCTCAACCAGCAGCTTATTTTCAAGATGATCGGCCAACATGTTATACAAGGCGCGGACTTCTGAGTTTGGCCGGTTGCCTGGGCCTACTTCCCAGTTCATTTTGTGCCAAAAAGGCATCATTTCTTTAATCAACCAAGGATAATAAACTTCTGGTTTTATCTTTACGTCTTCTATGTACAGATACTCCTGATATTTATCTTCAAGCTGGCTCATGATTTTGCCAACCTTTTTGAGGTTATCTATAGCGTCTGCGCGCCACTCTTGCTCGCCCAAGCCTTCCTGCTTATCTTCAGCAGTCGGCAGAAACGCGCCGCCCGCGATTCTTTCGGCCAGTGAAAACATGTTTTCTTTATAAGCTGCCAGTTTCATAAGATCTTCGTGCCGTGCATGCTTAAATGACGTAAAGCGACGCGCGAGCTGTGTGGCGGACATAAGCCCGTAGTAGGTCTCCTCGGTTGGCACGCGGAGCTGATCAACCGGCCCCAGCATTACCCTATAGACATCTAAAATCATTGGCACAAATAGGTGCAGAGACTCTTTGCCAGCCATCTCGAACCTGCCAACTATATGGCCTATAATATGTCCTCTTTGTTTGTCGCTGATCTCCGGCCGTTCAGCAAGTTCTATAAGTCTGTCATAAATGTCCGGTAGCCGAGTGATCTTCCAGGTATCGCCTAGATTGACTCGGTTAACTAGTTCCTTAAATAAGAAGACATTGCCCATATTATCTTCACCAAGTCCGGTCGTGGCCAGTTCGTGAAGTTGCTCCATAAGCAGGTCGTTAAGTTTATCGCGGTATTCAGCAAAAAGCTGCTCCGCTGGCGCCAAGGCAGCCTCCCGGGCAGCTTCGGCTTCTAAATACTCCGGCGTTTTTTCTTGCGACATCGACACAAAACTAAAACGACCGAATTGTTTGAAGGCCAGCATGGTTTCCGGTGATGTTCTAATCTCTCTGGATGTCTGAAGAATTGCAACGAATTCACGGAATTGGGCAGCTATGGCTTCATCCTGGAAGAATTTATTGGCAAGCTTTTCAAAGATTTCCGGTTGGCTATCAGCGTCAACGTACGACAGCGCATCAATTAGAATCAATTTCATATCATCGAAGTCATGTAAAAGCGGGTCGGTATGGCCGGAGAGTTCTAAGGTTTTATCATAGTCCGGTATGTAGCGGCCCAGGAATGACTCGGCATATGGAGAAGCAATCATGACCTTTAGAATGTCGCTGGTTACTTCTTTCAACTTATATACTTCAGTATTCCAACGCCTTTCTTCCGGACTGGCGGCTTCGTACGTACCCCTTACCGAAGAGGCTATTGAGCCGTCAGCAGTGAAAGCTTCAAAAACACGTAATACTTGCTGGGCTAAGAAATCTTTTCTATCCGGATCATCCTCTACACCCCTGTAAGTACCCATTAGCGACCTGGCCATGTAACCTTTGTGCTGGAATTCATCCGGCCCGTCAAAGACATGGCGTTCATTAAAAGGCAG
>CAZCXO010000104.1:0-2791 GCA_964502645.1 uncultured Candidatus Saccharibacteria bacterium | reverse complement strand
GGTTTTCCTGCAACAGGTGTCTGGGTATTCAGCCCTGTCGGCTGGCCTGGCCGGCGTGCCGGTGACGCTGATCCTGTTCCTGTTATCGCCCAAGATGGGCGCTCTCGCCGGCAAGTACGGCCCGCGCCTGTTCATGGGTTTCGGCCCGATCGTGGCCAGCTTGGGCTTCTTGATGATGCTCCACCTGGGTGCCCACGTGGATTACTGGACCCAGTTGTTTATACCTATCTGTCTGTTCGGGGTCGGCCTGTCTATCACGGTCGCGCCCCTGACCGCCGCTATCTTAGGTGATGTGCCGCAGGATAAAGCCGGTATCGCCTCGGCCGTCAACAACGCCGTGGCGCGGATTGCCGGTTTGGTGGCCGTGGCCGCTGTCGGTGCCATCGTGGCCGCCCAGTTCGGCTCGGCCATTGATCAGAAAATGGCTTCCACCTCTGTTCCACCCACTACGATTACTAAGGCCAAAGAAGTCAGCTTCGAAATCACGCCGCCTAAGCCTTACCAACACAATGAACAATTCAAGTCAGCCCTATCTGACGCATCGGTGTCAGCCTTCCACAGCGGAGTGTTAACGATCGCCGGCCTGCTGATCGTCGGCGGCGTCATCTCCCTGATTGGCATCCGCAATCCCTCTCAAGCAGACAAGCAAACAGATTGACATAATGCTGTCATGACGGTAAAATGGCATTATGACTACTAAAGCCACGCTTTATTTGGACGCTGATATGTACCGGACGATTAAACTGCGTGCGGTTGAAACCGGCCAATCTATTTCTTCACTGATTAATGAGGCTCTGCAGGCCCAGCTGAGTGAAGACCTGGAGGACATTACGAGTATTCGCAAACGACGTGCCGCCAGAGAGCGACCATTATCTTATGAAGCTGCCCTAAAAGCCCTGCAGCATAATGGCACGCTATAAAGTTCAGATCCTACCCAGTGTAATCCGCAAGGATTTGGCGAAAATACCCAAGCATGATGTCCAAAGTATAATGGGCAGAATCAAGTCATTGGAAAATAACCCAAGGCCGGCTTGGTCTAAAAAGTTATCACATCGAGAAGAATATCGCGGCCGTCAAGGGAACTATCGCATTCTCTATGTCATCGAAGACACTATCCAAATCGTTGAAGTCACCAAAGTCGGCCACCGCAAACATATTTACAGATAGCTTATGGCGTACAATAGTTATACCTATGGACGCAGTGGAGGAGATCAAGGGCCGGCTGGGCATTGAGGATGTTATCGGCGAGTATATCCAGCTCAAGCGGGCGGGGCGGAATTGGCGCGGGCTGAGCCCGTTCACCAACGAAAAGACACCCAGCTTCATGGTCAGCCCGGAAAAGCAGATCTGGCATGACTTTTCCTCCAGCAAGGGCGGCGACATGTTCAGCTTTGTCATGGAGGTGGAGGGCGTTGACTTCAAAGGCGCGATGGAGTTGCTGGCGCGAAAGGCCGGCGTTGACCTCGAGCAATACCAGACCACGTCTAAGCGCGGCGGCCCTGACAAAGAGCGGTTGCACCAGTTATTAGAATTGAGCACAAAATTTTACCAGGTGCATTTCAGCAAGAATAAACCCACCTTGGAATACGTACTAAAACAGCGCAAGTTCAGCAAAAAGACCGCCTTGGAGTGGCAGCTGGGCTATGCCCCGAACACCGGCTCGGCGCTGATCAATTTTGCTAAAAGCAAAGGTTTTACGGAGGCTGAGATCAAGCAGGCCGGGCTGAGCGCCCGGGCTTACCGCGGCGGTATGCAGGATATGTTTCGCGGCCGGCTGATGATTCCGCTGCAGGACCAGCAGGGGCGGGTGATCGGCTTCACGGCTCGCCAGCTGGATGAGGATCCTGACGCGCCCAAGTATTTAAATACCCCGCAGACGGTGCTGTACGACAAGGGCCGGCATATTTATGGACTGGACAAGGCCAAGGCTGATATTCGCAAGCACCAGTTCGCGGTGCTGGTCGAGGGCAACCTGGATGTCATCGCCAGCCACCAAGCCGGCGTCAGGCAGGTCGTGGCCACCGCCGGCACGGCCCTGACCGAGCCGCATCTCAAGACGCTGAGCCGCTTTACCGGCGATATCCGCCTCTGTTTTGATGCCGACAAAGCCGGCCTGGCCGCCACCGAGCGGGCTATCCCGATCGCCTCCAAGGTCAAGGTCAGCCTGAGCATCATCAACCTGCCGCCGGGCAAGGATCCGGACGACCTGGTCCGCGAAGATCCCAAGACCTGGCAAGCCGCTATCGGCAAGAACCAGTACGCCCTGGACTGGTTGATGGATAAATATTCAAAGCAGTTGGATCTCAAGTCAGCACAAGGAAAACGCGAATACAGCGACGTGCTATTGCCGGTGGTTCAGGCTCTGACCGACGAGGTGGAGCGCGACCATTATCTCAACGCAATTGCCGACAAGATCCAGGTAAGCCGCGAGGCGCTGGTTCGTAAGCTGGATAAGACGCCCGGCCCGGCCCAGGCCGCCCGGCGTCGCCTCAAAACCCAACCGGCACCTCTGGACAGGGCGACGGTTGAGAATCTTCGCAGTCAGGACCAGTTCTTATCACTGATGCTTGCTCGCCAGACGTTGCGCGAGTTCCTGGAGCTCATCACACCGGAGATGTTATTCACAGAGCCGGCCCGCAAACTAATGCATTTTCTCAAGCAAAACCTTGACTTCAAAGGCCAGCCGGACACCGCCAAGCAGTTGCGCGAGATTGCTGATTATGCTAAAATACAGGTATTACTCTATGAGGAACTCTACCAGGGCCTCGAGCTTAACGAGCTTCATGACGAA
>CAZCXO010000103.1:0-2844 GCA_964502645.1 uncultured Candidatus Saccharibacteria bacterium | reverse complement strand
TGCCGTGGGTATCCCCGCCGATCCGGCGCGGCACCTGGAAGCCTCGCATCGTCTTATAACGTGTTACGGTGTCCTTGATAGTAGTCTGCAATAGGTGGCCGTAATGCGGCGTGCCGTTGGCAAACGGCGGCCCGTCATAAAACGTGAACAGCTCGCTGTCCTTACGCCGCTCCAGGCTGCGCTGAAAAGTCTGCTGCTCATCCCACTGTTTGAGCAGCTGCTCTTCTATCTCCGCAAAAAAATGTTTTCTCTGTTCTGCCACCTTAGGATTTTAACACAAGCTTTAGACTGTGGCGTAGGCGGCGACTTCGTCCATCAGGGGTAAACTATCACCCTGCCAGATTTTCTGGACACTGCCGTCACCTTGGACGATCATGATGGCCGGGTATTGGACTATGTCATAGAGCGTCGCCGTGGCACTGCCCTCCCGCGTGTCCAGACTCAGGACTTCCAGGTGGTCGGCTTGGTGGTTGCGCTGGTAATCGCGGATAAAATCCTCTATCACGCGGCCATGTTCGGAATTAGGGCGGTACAGCACAAGGATTTTCATGCCTTAAGCGTAGCGTCTGGCACGCCAGAGGTCAAGGCAGGCCTTGCCCTGGCCATACTGGCATGGTATACATAAATACATGGTAGAAATCACGCGGAAGCAGTTGCAACTCCTCCTCAGTCTTACTGGGTTGTGCTTCAGCATGGTTGAAGCCTAGCCCGCGACTACGGCCGCGGCTCCAGCACAACCCGAAACCCGAATCAGGCTTCAACCGAGCCTGATTTTTAATTTCGAGAGGAAACCTTATGTCAGAACAAGTCGCACAACCCGAAAAAGTTATGATTTTTGATACTACCCTGCGCGACGGTGCTCAGTCGCCCGGGGTTTCACTTAGTACAGAAGAAAGTTTAAGAATTGCTCATCAGTTGAACCGTCTAGGTGTTGAAGTAATTGAAGCTGGTTTTCCCATTTCATCAGATGGAAACCTAGAAGCTGTTCAGGCCATTGCACGCGAGGTTGAGGGACCCATCATAGCCGGATTGGCTCGAGCGGAAGCTAGAGATGTTGCTGGTGCTTATCAAGGAGTCAGAGATTCAGAAAGACCAAGGATCCATACCTTTGTTTCAACCTCTGATATCCACATTGAGCACCAATTGCAAACGACTCGTGCCGGTGTTCGGGGTATGGCTAGAGCTTCTGTCGCTCAAGCCAGAGAATTAGTTGATGATGTTGAATTTTCACCCATGGATGCTACCCGTGCCGATATCGAGTTCACAGCGGAGATTGTCCAAATAGCCATCGATGAAGGTGCTACAACCATCAATATTCCTGATACTGTGGGCTACACGACCCCAGATAAATATAAAGAATATTTACTAAAGCTAAAGGCATTGGTCCCTGCTCTAGGTGGAGTCATTCTATCTGTGCACTGCCATGATGACCTCGGTCTGGCTGTAGCTAATTCTTTTGCAGGCGTACAGGCCGGAGCCAGGCAGGTGGAATGTGCCATTAATGGCTTAGGTGAACGCGCTGGGAATGCATCGTTGGAAGAAATTGTTATGCTGCTCAGAACCAGGCGACACATTGACGGCTTTGACACCGCTATTGACACCAAACAGATAGGCCCGACCAGTCGAATGGTTTCACGCTACTTTGGTTACGATGTGCAACGTAATAAAGCTATCGTGGGGGAGAATGCCTTCCAGCACGAATCAGGCATCCACCAAGACGGAGTTCTCAAAGATCCGCGGACCTTTGAGATTATGTCAGCCGAGTCCGTAGGAGTAGATATAGATAGCATAGTATTAGGTAAGCAGTCTGGTAGAGCAGCTGTTTTCAAAGTCTTGGAAGATGAAGGTGTTTACAATCACGAATATAGGATAAAAACGTTTAAGCTATTTAAGGAGTTGGCAGACAATATAGGTAAAATCTCCCGTCAGCAAGTGGTTGAAATTCATGAAGAAGCCCAGCGTCGTGGCGAAAATCCTTATGAATTTGGGGATGCTTTCGAAATATCTAAAACTAAAGAAAACGATTACTTTGCCCAAGTTGTCGTGGGCATTAGAGGTAGGAATGTCATAGGTACGGCCCATAACGACATGGAGCATCCAGACATCGACGGTGTTATATCAGCCCTTTACAGTGCACTGAACGCTGCTACTGATACTGATTACAAATTGCATAGCCACAAAGTTATTTCCATCGGTCAAGGTAAGCAAACAATTGGCAAAGCCACTGTAGAACTTGAGGCCGATGGAAAAATCATCTCAGGTTCAGGCATTGCTTTTGACACTACTAAGGCAGCAGGCTGGGCTTACTTGGACGCAATTGCTAAAGCCAATCAGCTGCAGCCGGTGGTGGAGCCGCAAGAGGTGCAGACGTAACAGCTGCCGGCCCGCTGGGTCTGGTTGCCGCAGTTGTAGCACAGCGGTGCGGTTGAGTCACCGACCAGCGCCTTGGCCTCCTCATTAGATTGGGCCGGCGCCTCGTTCACCGGTGGTGAAACGACTTGCCTGATGACGGTAGCCTTAACGGATTCCAGTTCCTTGACGGGTTCCTGTATGGTAGTTTCCAGCAGGCTGGTCTGAACCTCAGGCATGTCATCAATCGAGGCCATACCCAGCTCCAAGCGGTCGTCAAAGCTCAGGTAATCCAGCGCCAAGCGGCGGAAGACGTAGTCGACTAAGCTGGAGGCTGTCCGGATCTCGGCATCATCAGTGATGCCGGCCGGAGCAAAGCTGGTGTTGGTCAGGGCGTGGACATAACTCTTGAGCGGTACGCCGTACTGCAAACCATAGCTGACGGAGATAGCCAGTGCGTCCATGATGCCGGACAGGGTCGAACCCTGCTTGGCA
>CAZCXO010000102.1:0-2887 GCA_964502645.1 uncultured Candidatus Saccharibacteria bacterium | reverse complement strand
GGGCAGTACGAAAAGGGTATTTATGAACTCTGGGAAAAGAGCGGTGCTTTTACGCCACTGTACAGGGGTGATAACGACACCTTTAGCATTGTGGTGCCGCCGCCCAACGCTAACGGTAATTTACACCTAGGCCATGGTTTGACCTTGGCCTTAGAAGATATCGCCATTCGTTACCACCGGATGAAAGGGCAGGCGGCCCTGTTTGTGCCCGGAGCGGATCACGCCGGCTTTGAAACCCAGGTGGTTTATGAAAAAAACTTGGAAAAACAGGGAAAGAGCCGCTTTGATTTCAGCCGCGAAGAGCTTTATAAGCAGATCTGGGACTTTGTCGCTCAGAACAAAGAGAATTATGAGTCACAGTTCCGTCGTCTGGGCGCAAGCGTAGACTGGTCGCGTTACACCTATACTTTGGACGAAAAGATCGTCCGGTTAGCCTACGCGACATTCAAAAAGATGTGGCAGGAAAAGCTTATTTACAGGGGTGAGCGCCTGGTTAATTACTGTACGTTTCACCGTACCGGCTTTGCCGATATAGAAGTGGCTTACGAAGACGCCGAAACAACTTTGTACTACATGAAGTATGGGCCATTCACTCTGGCGACCACCAGACCGGAGACCAAATTCGGCGACACGGCCGTAGCTGTCCATCCGGACGATGCCCGCTATAAGGAGTGGGTAGGGAAGAATGTGACCGTAGAAGGCGTCAACGGACCGTTTGAAGTCATGGTTATTGCCGATAAGATGGTCGACCCTAACTTCGGTACAGGCGTGGTCAAGATAACTCCGGCCCATTCTTTCGACGACTGGGATGTGGCCCAGCGCCATAATCTACCGGCCGTCCGTGTGATTAACCATGACGGCACCATGAATGAAAAAGCCGGCCGGTTCCGCGGCATGCCTGTGTTGGAAGCCCGCAAGGCCGTAGTGAAAGCCCTGAAAGAGAAGGGTTTACTGGTAAAAGTTGACGAACATTACCGTAACAGGATAGGGAAGTGCTACAAATGCGGCACGGTTATAGAACCCATGCTTCTGGACCAATGGTTCGTTGACATGAAACCGCTGGCCACTGAGGCCATCAAGGCGCTACAGGACAATAAGATAAAGTTTTATCCGGATACCAAGCGGACCCAGCTGGTTAAATATCTGGAGGGTTTGCACGACTGGAACATCAGCCGCCAGATTGCCTGGGGCATCCCAATTCCGGCCTTCCAAAATGTCGAGGACGGTGATGATTGGATTTATGACGAGCGGGTCGACCAGGAATTTATAGAGGTAAACGGCAAAAAATACCACCGCGACCCGGATGTCTTCGACACCTGGTTCTCCAGCGCCAGCTGGCCTTATGGCACCCTTAACTTTCCTGATGGAGAAGATTACCAGAAGTTTTATCCGCTTAGCCTGATGGAGACCGGCGCTGACATCCTCTACCCATGGGTCAGCCGTATGGTTATGTTCGGACTTTATAACACGGGTAAGGTTCCATTTGAAGCCGTCTATCTTCATGGTCTTATCCAGGACGAACACGGCCAGAAGATGAGCAAGTCCAAAGGCAATGTGGTTGATCCGATGGAGCTTGTGGAGCAGTTTGGTTCGGATGCTTTCCGGATGGGCATCGTTGCCAACGAAGCGCCGGGCAACAACCGGCCATTTGATAGAAGCAAGCTGGTCGGCGCCCGCAACTTTGCCAACAAGCTTTGGAACGTTGCCCGCTTTATTGAAGACAAGGTTGGCGATGACTTTAAGCCGTCCGGCAAACCCCAGCCGCAGTCAGCAGCCGATCATTGGATATTGACTAAATTACAACAGTTAACAGAGAGAATTGCCGGCGATTTAGACGCCTATCGATTCTCGGAAGCCTACGACAGCGTCTACCATCTGCTTTGGGATGATGTAGCCGATTGGTACATTGAGGCGTCTAAAGCTAACCCGAATAGGGAAGTGCTGGCCTATGCTTTGCAGAACGTCCTGAAACTGGCCCACCCGTTTGCCCCGTTTGTGACAGAAACAATTTGGCAGACACTAAAATGGGAAGGTGATAGCCTGCTTGCGGTTGCACAGTGGCCGATTAAACTTGAAGGCGGCGATCAGAAACAGGCAGCCTCCTTTGAAGAAATTAAAACTATTGTCACTGAGGTGCGCGCCATTGGTACGTTACTGAGCATGCCGCGGATGGATCTGTATTACAACAACGCGCCGGAGATAAAAGAGAATGCCGAACTGCTAAAGCGGCTGGCCAAACTGGGCAATGTCAGCGAAGTTAAGGACGGCCATGGCCTGCACCTGACCCAAACCAAGTACGACACCTGGCTGGATATCGACCCGGCTACGGCGCAGCATTACTTAAGCGTAATTGAACAGCAACGCCAGCAACAGGAGCAGCTTATCAAACAGCTGGAAGGCCGGTTGGCCAACGAAGCGTACGTTAAAAGCGCCCCCAAGGCCGTTGTTGACGAATCCAGGTCTCAATTAGCTGAGGCCCAGACGCAACTGGCAAAACTCAATAGTATCTACCAACAATTTTCCGGGGTAGGGAACTAAGCTTCGGGTTCGAGAGCCCGATTCATACCCTCGGTCTGTTAAGCGAAAGCCATTATTGGCGTGTGCGATCTGGTTGTTCTCACGAGGAGGCGTAATTGTAGTTACGTCGACGAGCGAAACAGACAGATCGCGCCGCCAGAATGGCTTGAGGCTGGAGCGGGGTTATGATTCGGGCTCTAAGGCGCTGCGGACGCGTTCGGCGCTTTCGGCTATCCGGTAATCGTCAAACCATAGTACGTGCCAGCCTAAACGTTCGGCGGCCATGATGTTATTGCGGGAATCATCAACCAGCAGGATCTCGTGCGGCTGGCATTAGGCCAGGTCCTGGGCGGCTTTATAAATGGCCGCA
>CAZCXO010000101.1:0-2889 GCA_964502645.1 uncultured Candidatus Saccharibacteria bacterium | reverse complement strand
GAACTAAGCTTGCAGCGGGTCAGGGAATTTAAGAAGATATCAGCCGAAGATAAGGTGTACAACCAGACCCTGACGTATATTGCGATGCGGTTGAGAAGCAGGTGGGAGATCGAGTTCTACTTGGAGCGCAAGGGCGCCTCCCCTTCCCTCACTGACACAATACTTAGCAAGTTAAGTAATATCGGTATGATTGATGATGAGAAGTTAGCCAAAGTCTATGTCAATGATAGGCAACTGCTCCGCCCTACTTCACGTCGCAAAATGACGGCCGAGCTCCGCAAAAAACGGATAGATGAAAAAATCATCGAACAGGCTATCGATGGCCAAGATTCTTCTGATAGTAGTGCCCTGCAGAAGATGATTCAGAGTAAACGCCGACAGGCTAAGTATCAAGATGACCTTAAGCTGATGCAATATCTGGCCCGACAAGGTTTCAATTATGGTGATATCAAGGCGGCTTTGGAAAAGCCAACAGATTAGAAACCTGTGGTAAAACTTGCCACACCATGTTAAAGTGTGACTATGAAACCGGTCATCGCCATAACTGTCGGCGAGGTCATCAACTTCGAAAGTGGCAAGGCCTGGTTACCTACTATATATGGTCAGTTTCGGACCTATACCGATGCCATCGTCAGAGCCGGTGGAGCACCCTTCGTTTTGCCTCTGGTTGATGACGAGAATGTCCTGAGGGCTCTTTATAAACTATGTGATGGACTGCTTTTATCGGGTGGTCATGACCTTGATGTGGCTGCCAAAGAAGCCAACTCGGGTGCCCGGCTCAAGGTTAAAGTTAACACCTCGCCCCGCCGCGATAAGCAGGAGATGCAGTTACTCAAGTGGGCCGTAGCCGATAATAAACCGGTGCTCGGCATCTGCCGCGGCATGGAACTAATCAATGTTGTGCTGGGCGGCACCCTATACCAACATATTCCTGATGACTTGCCGACTGCTATTGACCACACCCTCAGCCAGAACCAGAAAGATTTTCGCCATGTTGCCCATCATTTGAAGCTGGACCCCAAATCACAACTAGCGGCTTGTCTGGGCACCACCGAAGTTGAAGCCAATGCCCTGCACCACCAGGCCATCAAAGAACTAGGTCAGGGGCTGATTGTGACGGCCCGTGCTGAGGATGGTGTCATCGAAGCCGTCGAACTGCCTAGCCGGCGTTTTGTCATTGGCGTGCAGTCTCACCCGGAAGCCCTGGAAGAATCCGTCGAACCTCATTGGCGGATGTTGTTCGAGGCTTTTATAAAAGCGGCGATTTAGGCTACGACAGCCGGCGCCGGTACGGCAGCCTTTTTTAGCAAATCGTTGACAATGATCCGGCGTGGTGTGATTTCCTGGACCTGGCTACGATCAATACTTAGCGAACCGCCAGTCAGGCTCTTCAACACCGATTGGGCGACATAGATTTTCTGGACGTACATACTGCCGGTCTCGGTTGCGAAATCGCTGACCTTACCGACTTTTTGCTTGCTGACCGTCACGACCTGCTTGCCGAGCAGTTCGAAGTTCAGATCCATGACTTTCTTAAGCCGGACTAATTCGTCAGGCTCAGCTAAGACATCATGGTCATTGATGACATAGCCTTTGGCCATGATGTCACGGATGTCCTGTGGCAGCAGCACCAACTCTCTTTTTTCAAAACGGTCCTGGCAGAAAAAACCCTCGACCTTGAGGTTATCAGGGTTGATGATGACGCCGGTAATAGTCGCCACGGCCGAACCGGTCCGAAGCGACATGACGGTTTTGTTTAACAGACTGGCGCTGAGCAGTAGCATGGTTCTAGTATAACTCGGATAAAAATTAAATGATTTAATGTTTGTGACAGCTGCAAAATGCTACTACTTGTGTCTTTTTCAGGCCAAGGCCTACAATCCGGCTACCATGCGGTGGCTCAAAACAATACTCCAACTCAGCGTGATCGCGGTTTCGGCAAGCCTCTTGGAAAACCGCTGCCAGCTACAATCCTGACAAACCAGAAACCCTACCAATACACTCCTGAGTACTTGCCCTAGTAGGCAGCCTGGCGCTACTATACGGGGCATATGAGTACCGCGCAGACTTGGCAAACCGTTTCCACCAGCTCAGACCAAACTATAAGGCTCGGCATGATGATCGGCAGTAAGTTAAAAGGTGGCGAAGTCATCGAGCTGGTCAGTGATCTGGGTGGAGGCAAGACCACATTCGTCAAAGGCCTGGCCAAGGGTATGGACAGTCAAGACATCGCACGCAGCCCAAGCTTCACTCTGGACAACCAATACGCTAGTGATGACTTGGTGATACACCACTTTGATTTTTACAGGCTGTTCGAACCTGGTGTGATGCGTGACGAACTGGCCGAAGTCTTGCAGGATCCAAGAGCCGTCGCCGTGATCGAGTGGGGTCACATCATCCATGACGTCTTACCCGATGACCGTTTAACAATTGAAATCAGAGCGACCGAAAATGATTACCGACAATTAACTTTTTCTTATCCTAAAAAACTAAGCTACCTCGTCCCTGCTAATACTTAACATGTTAAGAATATGATTTATTTAACGATACGTACTGATAAACCCGAGGCCAAAATCGGCTTGTTCGATAATCAAAACAAACTTGCCTACTCTACTTGGACCGCTCATCGCCAGCTGGCTGAGACCATAAATCTCAGGATCAAGGAATTACTAGAGTCAAAAGGGCAATCATTGGACAAGCTACAAGGGATTGCCGTTTACAAAGGCCCGGGCAGTTTTACGGGCTTGCGCATCGGCCTGAGTGTGGCCAATGCTTTGGCCTATAGTTTGAAGATTCCGATTGTGGCTATGACTGGGGATAACTGGCTTGATGAGGCCTGTCAAGCTTTGCAAGCAGGGCAGTCTGACAAGATTGTCGTACCGGAGTACG
>CAZCXO010000100.1:0-2897 GCA_964502645.1 uncultured Candidatus Saccharibacteria bacterium | reverse complement strand
GCCGGAACCGGACTGTCTGTCGGAGGGTTGGCTTGTGGTGGCGGGACGACGACGTCCATGACGGGGCCGGCTGAGGGGGCCGGCGTAATCGGCTCAGGCCGGGGTTCGTCTGGTGCCGGTACAGGTTGCAGTTCTGCCATATGGGCTAGTGTAGCACGAAAAATTCATTGTATTATAAGGGTAGCTGATGTTGCAGAATAGTTTGCGGTTGGCGGCTCGGATCGCCATCCTATTGCCAGGTATCGTCATTGCCTACTTCTCGGTCAAGGATATCTTTCCCTATTTTGACCGGCGTTTGCCGCTGGCCTTTGCCATCGTGATGACTTACGCCCTGGGTGCTTACGTGTTGGTGCCAGCCTTGATCAGGCTGTTTCGAATTCTCTTTCCGCCAGACCATCTGCCGCTGTACTGTGTGACACCGGACGGCTTTGCCTCGGATCCAGTCAATATCGGTGTCATTGCCACACGTGAACAGCTGGTCAGGGTCATGGAACAGGCCGGTTGGCATGTCGCCGACCCCCACCACGGACGTCATATTATCCGCCACATATTAAGCATTGTTTATGGCTGGTCATACCCTAACGCGCCGGTCAGCAACCTATACCTGTTCGGCCGCAAGCAGGACATCGCTTTTGAGATCCCGCTGGAAAGCGGTTATGGCAGCCGGCACCACGTCCGCTTCTGGGCGACGACTTATGAGAATAAACAGCCGCTGACAGTCCGGAGCATCCACTGGCATCGTCACCAACGCCAGACGCACGGTGATAATTTACTCTGGGTAGGTGCGGCTTCAATGGATGTCGGCCTGGCCTTCATCCGCCATAATTTACAGATCACCCACATGATCCATCCTGACACCAATCGCGAGCGCGACCTGATCATCGATAAGCTCCGAGCCGAAAAGCTGACCCAACGTGTCAAGATGGTCGAACTAGGCAAGCCTTACCTCCTTATCAACCGCGCCATGCGCGGCTACCTGCACAGCGACGGCCGCATGGCCATCATCAGCCTCAACTCCTCGGCCTAACACTGTCTTTTAGTGGAACCAGGCGTAGGTGACGCCGGCGATGCCGATGATGAACAGCCAGGTCCAGGGGCTGGTGAAGAAGCGATGCAGCAGGCCTGGGCCTGGGCCCCCAGCCGCGGCGGCCTTTTGGCGGGCAACGGCATCATCAACTGCCAGCTGGGTGTTGGCTTCCTCGGCAATAATGGAATCGACAGCTTTATCGGTGGCAGAATCATCAAGCGGATTGTCAGCGGGCAGCGGTCTAGAATCAGGGACCGGTTTATCAATAGCCGGTTCGGTCGATGGTGCAGGTGTTTCGGGAACTGTGGTTTCGGGTTCTGGCTCGGGTGCGGGTTCTGGCGGCGTAGATTTGATGATTTTGAGCGAACTCTTAGGAGTCTTGGTCTTACCAATAGTCTTGAGTAACTGCGCCGGCAGTTGAGGAGCGGTGGCTTGATCGGTCACAGTAATCTTAGTCGGTGATTTATCTGTTTCTTCTGTCGACTTAGGTTCCGCCTCAGGTTCACCTGGCAACGGTTCGACGCTCATCATAACATCGACCTTGCGTTCCAAAGCCTTCTGCTCAGTCGTTCGCTTATCCTCGTCAGATTTCTTCTTAGCCATGCTTTTAGAAGTCTACCAAGAAACCGCCCAAACCAGTAGCGCTTTATATCAGTTCGCCGTTTTTATTTTCGGCTTATTCCGCTCAAAAATGCCGCTGCCTATAACCGCCCCGGTGAATATGAACAAGCCGCCCAGCAATTCATGGGGTTTTGGAAATTCGTTGAATAAGAAATAGGCCATGACGGCTGCAAAAATCAGTTCGGTCGACATGATTACAGTGCCTATATTAACATCGAAATTTTGGAAGCCATAAAGTGTCAAATAAGAACCAGCGACAATTACCAGGGCGAAAAAGATTGTTAATAATGCGGCATGGATGCTAGCCGTGCGAATTATAGCCTCACCCGAAAGATAGGTGGTTGCCACTGCAAAAATCGTGCCAAAAATATATTGGAACAAGAGTATGCTGTTACGATTAACGCCTGCGAGCCGCTTGCTGATCAGGTTAATGATGCCTCCGCAAAGACCCGCTACTATGGAAAATATAATCCCCTCATTACCCCCGGCAATAGCGCCCGAATACAAAGCCAATCCCAAAATTGCCAATATGATGGCAAGTGCTTTGCTCTGGGTTATGCTCTCCTTGAGCAAGATAGTGCCAAGACCAAAAGAAGAAATCATATTAGTTGCATAAAATACAAATAAGACATTGGCGACTGTGGTTTTGCCTATGGCAGCCGTAAATAATAGAACCATCAATGCGAACAGTAAGCCCAGGCCTGTGCACAGGTAGGCATCGGTCCTTGTCATTACCCACTTATCGCGCTTCATTAATCTATAGCCCACCAAAAATAGTAGTACCAGCACAAATCGGGCTGTGACTTGACCGCTATCACTCCACATCGGGTTGACTTCACGCACTAAAATACCTGTTAAGGCATACGTGAAAGCGGCGATGAAAAGGGCCTCAGCTCCGGAGGCACTCCTTTTTGCGATCATGGAGCGAGGCGGTTGATGTCGCGGGGGAAGAGCGTGGCTTCTTTGACGTTATTGAGCCCGAGGAATTTTTCGGTCAGGCGTTCCAAGCCCATGCCGAAACCACCGTGGGACGGCATTCCATACTGCATGGCGGTCAGCAGCGGCTTGAAGCCCGGGTCATCCGGGTTGCCGCCGGCCTGCTCCTTTAATTGCTTGAGTACAGCGGCGTGGTCATTCTCACGCATCGAACCGGTGGCGATTTCGACGCCGCGGAATAATAAATCGATGCGATCAGCTAATTCCGTATTTTCAGCTTGGGCCTTATGGTAGAATTTCATTTCTGAAGCCG
>CAZCXO010000099.1:0-2926 GCA_964502645.1 uncultured Candidatus Saccharibacteria bacterium | reverse complement strand
TCATCAAACTTTCTTGGAATGTGGTAGCTGGCATCTACGATGTTAACACGGACGCCATGACCCGCCCGGCGCAACTCATAGAGCAAGTCTTCATCAATACGGTGGTCAACTTCGATAGGTCCTTCACGCAGTGGGGGCATAATTATCTCAAAATTAGGGTAATTATAATCTAAAACGGACTAAACGTCAACCCAGGGTGTTGCATTTTTTAGGGTAATAAGGCGCCGATTGATAGGCTGACAGATAGGATCAGCAAAACGGTCAGTGAAATGAAGAACATATGACGTCCCCACTTCTCGTTATCATCAGTTTTAAAACCGTTGTAAGCTTCTTGGAGCCAGAAAAGGCCGACCGTTAGCATGATTGCCATATAGACGTAGCCGGTATAGTGATAAACCGTCAATAAGCTGGTAGCCAGAGTAAAGCCGGCGATATAAAACAGGATTTCATATTTGGTTCGACGTAACCCTTTTTTGACCGGTAAGACCGGCAGACCGGCGTCGCTGTAGTCCTTGAGTCGGTACAAGGCGATTGAATAGAAATGCGGCATTTGCCAGCAGACCATGGTTAGAAACAAGAGCAACGCGGCAGTGTCGAAACGGTTGGTAACAGCTGTGTAGCCCGCGGTAATCGGAGCAGCACCGGCCACACTGCCGACCACTGTGCCCAGCCACGAACGGCGCTTCCAAAAACTGTACATTACCAGATAGAAGAATAAGCCTATGACACCAATTTTGGCAGTCAGCGTATTCGTATAAGCCAACAAAAGCCAAAAGCCGATGATACCCAGCACGACTCCATAGACGATGGCATGCACCGCCGGAATCTTACCGATTATCAGGGCACGATGTTTAGTGCGGGCCATGTTCTTATCGATATTGCGGTCGATGTAGTTGTTGATGACACAACCACAGGCGATGACCAGGGATGTGCCGCCTACGAAAGCTAGCAGACGGCCTATCTGTAATCTTTCCTCAATGCCGCTAGCCAGCAGGAAGCCGGCGATGGCGCTCAAAGCGTTACCATAGATGATGCCAGGTTTAGCCAACCAGTAATATGACTTTAGTAATTCGATGGTCCGTACCCCTCATCTTTAATTATAGATTGATTGAGTTTCTGAGGCGATAGGTTGTCATGATAGGCGTTGAGGTGGTGCATGATCCACAGGCTGCCAAAAACCAGAATAAGCACAACCATGGCTGAGAAAGCCAGCACGACCAGATTCCAGTGTGACTGTGAACCTCGGCCCAGATGCAAGAAGAACACCAATTGGACGAATAATTGAATAATCGCCAGACCGGCTAGAAGGTAAATCAATGTCCAACCGCTGGCGGAGTGGTGGCTGGTTATAATGTAAGAGGCCAACGTCAAAATAATCGAAAGCAAGAAGCCTATCGTGTAGGTTTTTGGGTTGCCGTGGGCGGCTTCGTGGTTGGAAACTACAGCTTTCATCCGTTAACTCCTATCAGGTAAACGATCGTAAAAATGAAGATCCAGATAATATCCAGGAAGTGCCAGAACATACTCAGCATCGTCAGTCGCTTGACCGAAGCCCCTGAAAGGCCGTACCTAACTGTCCTGTAGAGCATTACTGCCATCCAGATGAGGCCGCTGGTGATATGCAGGCCATGTGTTCCCACCAATGTGAAGAAGGCTGACAGGAAGCCGCTGCGGCGCCAGCTGTTGCCTTCTATGGCCAGCTTATGGAATTCGGTCAACTCCATTGTCAAGAAGAACAGACCGAGCAAAAAAGTAAGCATAAACCAGACCATAACCTGGTTTTTATCACGGCGCCTGGCGGCCAGTATACCCAGCCCGGCGGTATAGCTGCTGGTCAGTAGCACGAGTGTTTCCGTCAGCACGAATGGCAAGCCGAACAATTCATTGCCGGCTGGACCTCCGAAAGTATTGTTGCGCAGCACCACGAACGTCGCGAACAGGCTGGCAAACAGCACGCAATCGGTCATCAAGTAAACCCAGAAACCGAAAATGGTCTTGGACTCGGCTGCCTGCTTTTCGTTCAGGTGCTGAACATTGGCAACGGAATCACTCATGCCTGCCCCTTTTCGGCTTCTAGTCTAGCGAGTTGCTTGGCTGAAATCCGGTATTCAGTATTTTCATCGGAGATCCTGATGATTATGGTCGTGATGAGAGCCAGAAGACTGACCAGCGCCAGCCACCAGATATGCCAGACGACTGCGAAGCCACCTGTCAGGCTGATCATGCCGATAATCAAGCCGACAGGGCTGTTCTTGGGCATCCGGATGACTTCATAATCAGTCGCATCCTCCGTTCTGGCTTTCTTTATGGCCCACCAGGCATCGCGTTCATGAACCTCGGGCGTGGCAGCGAAGTTGTAAAACGGTGGCGGCGAGCTGGTTGACCACTCCAGGGTACGGCCGTTCCAGGGATCACCGGTGGCGCGGTTCTCGTTGCGTTTCCAGATGCTGTAAGCCAGTTGCAGGATTTGGAAGCCGATGCCTGCGAAGATAGTCGCGGCACCGATACCGGCTACGATGAACAAACCCTGCCAACCGAGTGATGGGTCATAGTGGTCAAGACGTCGTGTCGCGCCCATCAGGCCAAGGATATACAGTGGCAGGAAGGCCAGCAGGAAGCCGACGAACCAGCAACCGAAAGCGTAACGCCCCAAGCGTTCGTTGAGCGTAAAACCAAAGATCTTGGGAAACCAATAAGTCAGCCCGGCAAAAAAGCCAAAAACTACGCCGCCGACGATCATAGTATGGAAGTGCGCCACCAGGAACAGGCTGTTATGGACCTGGAAGTCTATCGCTGGGACTGCCATCATCACCCCGGCCATGCCGCCGATCGAGAAGGTCACCACGAAACCCAGGAACCACAGCATCGGCGTAGCGAACTTGATCCGGCCGCGGTACATCGTAAAGAGCCAGTTAAAAATTTTTAC
>CAZCXO010000098.1:0-2944 GCA_964502645.1 uncultured Candidatus Saccharibacteria bacterium | reverse complement strand
CCGCTGGTTTTTGAGTCGAACGGTGTCTGGGCCACACCGATGATACGACTCCCGTGCAAGACTTCCATGCCGATGCCACTGAACGGCGACACACTGATCTGGTCGCCGACCTTAACGTTGCCATTTACGGTACTGACCAAGGTGTTGGTTGTACCACTGAGGGCTACTTGAACAGTCGTGGCAGTCGGGTCAATCGCCAACAGTGAATCCTGGCTGACTACGGTCACACCTATCAAATGTGTTCCGCTAGCGGTGTTAGCCGTCTGGACATAACCCTGATGCGCCGGATCCAGGCTGACAATGCTGCCGGCCGGGATAGCCGAGGCCGCTTTATACGAATGTGAGATATTAGCCGAGGCAGCCGACACCGAAGCTACAACCAAGCTGGCCATAAACAACGACAAGCCGCTTACCACCAAAGCCAGCCATTTCTTAGACATAATGTTTATGATTATAGCAACTTTTCAAATCTGCGCTCTAAATAAGGATTTAACAGATATAAATGGCTGCTGATGTAGCATATCCTACAATGCTATATTGAGCACAAATTTTAATTATTCCTCTTCGGCAAAGACGATCAGGCGCTGGTTGAATTGGTCAGTTCCTTTTTGGAGTTTGCCCGTACAGGTAATCAGGTTTAACCCTGAGTTGCCAGCTGTTACAGGTGTTACGGCAGCCTGCATATCAACATTACTAGAGGCATAAACCTGAGTCTTGACTACTTTGTAGTTCACAGACACGCCATCACCTCTGACAATCTGCAAGTTGTCTCCTGGCGCTAGCTTCTTAAGTCCATAAAACACGCCACGTGTCGTCCAGCTGGAGACATGGCCGTCAATTAGCGTAGCCCCTGCTTGGCCTGGCTTAGCGCTGCCAGTGTACCAAGCTGTGTCATAGACATTTCTAGGGGTGCCTAAGGCGCCAGAAGGCGTTACGCCAGCTTGTGTCACCCTGGCAAAAACCCCGAGCTTAGGAATCTTAAGATAACGTGGCAAGTCGGGCGCCACTACATACTGCCTGACCGCCGCTGTGCTGGGTTTTACCGTACTGGGCGCTCCGTCATCTCTGGATTGGGACTTCTTATTCAGATTAACAGCCTGGGCCGCCACCGTACGGTTGGCGCGGAAGCCTTGAAAGCTGACACCCAGTCCAATAACCAGTAGAATAGCCGCAAGACTGAGCACTGCCAATTGGGGTCTTGAGAAGCGTTTCTGACGGGACAATGGCGATTGTTTAGGTTCCAGTGACAGAGGCGCCTTCATAACCGGTTTGGTCTGCTCAACTGGTGGTGGCACAGGTGAAAGCCTGGGCAGCGGTTTAGGCGCAGCATAGTCATTAATCATCCGGCGCCCTGGTGATGGAATCGAGCTGGTCCGCGGTGGCCGCTTGAGGCGTCCCTGAAAAGCCGGGTTATCTAAGCCAATCCTTCGGTCTGGCATGGTAGATTACCCTTTCAGAGGCTTCAAATGACGGGTGATGCCCAGCAAGCTCGAGACGATAAGTATTGTCACAATCAAAGTGGTTAACGGGTGCGCCATGGCTGCAGCCAGACCGGTATTGGGGCTACCCGGAGCGTTTGCATTGGAGGCGGCAGCAGGCGCATTTGCAACGGTAATGATTACATCGTTACCGGCACCACCATGATAGGATATTTGAAAACTGACGCCGCCAGCTGTAAAGAAACTATCATCCGGCAAACCAGTAAAGCTACCGCTGACCGCACTGCCGCTGTTAGCAATCAGTGTAAATGATTGGCCCAAGCTCGGCGTGAAACCATTGACCAAAGATACTTGTAACGTGCCACTAAGCGTAACGGATGTACTGGCTTGGATCTGGTCGTATTCGGTGCAGGCCGTGGTGCCACCGAGTTCGGCAGCATAAGTGCCACTGAGATCGATACTGTCAGTTGATATACAACCCGGACTATCACCTGGGGCCACCGTACCCCCGGATTGTACGACCAAACCGGCCACACCCCCGTTACCCTTCAGGAAGGCACCGCTGGCGACAGTTACCGAACTTGCATTAGATAATGAGTTGCTGTCTTCGACGAACAACGCCCCCCGATTGACGGTTACGCTACCAGAGAAGCCTGAGCTGGCATCTATCAGTTGGACCCCGTCAATATCAGCGGGATATAAGCTGTCATCAACCACTATAGAACCGCCGTTAGACAAAGTCCCTACAATAATGGTATTAGCCAATGTCAAAGTGCTGCTGCCTGTATTGATTGTGTCGCCGCTACTGCCCACAATTAACTGACTGCCAGAGCCGGCTGTAAAACTTTGGTTCCCACTAATGTTCAGATTTCCATCAATTTCGTTACCACCAATAGCTCCGGTTGAAGTATCAGTAATTCCGCCACTGATAGTTGCCGTGATGCCAGATGCGGAGGTTGATACTTGATAGCCAAAGGTATTGAAGGTACCGCTGAAGGTGACAGTGCCAACAGATAAACCAACTATGTCATTAACCGGCGAGTACCCAGCGGCAGATGCTGGGAATATCAAGTCATAGACATCTCCATTTCCCGGCGTGGTGCCGGTACAACTCCAGTTATTGGCATTACTGAAGTTATCGTTATTAGCTGTGCCGCCATCTGTCCAGGTACAGGTCGAGGTAGCAGCATGAGCCAGCGGCATTGACACTGTTAACAGAGTTGACAGGCTTATCACCAGAGCCGAACCAAGCTGAAAGAGTTTGTTAATTTTCATTTTTGATTTTTTATTTTATTCCACTAAGGAAATAGTTACCAAGACCATGGTATGACGCTAGCGCTAATCTGTCAACTGTTTGAACACTTAAATTGGTTGATCCTTGCTTAACCTGTTCAAATCATTGCTAAGTGCTTGTCTTAACAGGGATTTTTCAGTAAAATACTGCGGTGCGATAAGGGGACATAGCTCAGTTGGCTAGAGCACCTGCTTTGCAAGCAGGGGGTCCA
>CAZCXO010000097.1:0-2960 GCA_964502645.1 uncultured Candidatus Saccharibacteria bacterium | reverse complement strand
GGTGGTAGTGATGCCCAGATAGCCCTTGGGGTTATCGGTCTTTTCGCTGGCTTCGACTAACTTCTGGTCACGCAAAGTCAGTTTGGCCTCATGATTGTGGCCGGCCCGGCTGTAATAAACGATTACCGTCTTGCCCGCGAAACTTTTGGTGATATCCGGTAATTTGTCAGCATTGGTGATGGCGACTGGGCTGTAGCCAGGCAGACTAATGTCGTTAATCTCATCCTCGGGTTGTATGCCGGCGTGGTCAGCTGGTGAACCCGGTTCAACGAGCCCGATCAAGACTTTTTGCGACACCAGCTCAGTATCACTTTTGACCGTATACTGATTGGGTACCAACTTGGGCATGCCGACCAAGGCCAGGATTGTAAACAGAATCAGAGCCGTTAACAAATTGACAGTGACGCCGGCGGCCATGATCTTGGTCTTGACCCAGGTGCTGGCAGCGCCGAATGAGCCGGGCGCTGTGTCGCTGTCATGCTCACCTTTCAGCTTGACAAAGCCCCCTAACGGCAAGGCGCCGATACTGAATAACCAGCCGGCCTTGGTCTTGCGCTTATAGAGTCGCGGGGGGAAGAAAATGCTGAATTCCTCGACCTCCACGCCATTGCGCCGGGCCATAATAAAATGGCCATATTCGTGTGTCACGACCAAGCCGATAAACAGCACTACCCCCACGATAAACAACAGAATTGACATTCCTATCATTGTATCATCAGCCGGCTTTACAAAATACGCTGGCGGTGTATAGTTGAAAGCGTAAGGACAACAAAAAACCAAAGTGTGAGACGAGTGAAAAATGGCACAGGAATTCCTTTTTAGTGAGAGTGTTGATAGTGCTTCCCTGCCGCAGCCGGCCTTGTGGGCAGCGGCTTCAGCCATCCAGGCCTCAACCAACATCCATCCTCTGTCACAGGTGCCCCCCAAAGCCTGGCAACGGCTACCCCATCATCCGAATCTAATTATCTTTGCCTTGCTGTTCCTGGCCATTGGTACCGGCGGTATCATTGTTGGCGGTAGATACTGGTCAGACCGTACCGTAAAACAGCAAGCGGCGGTAACCGCCATACCGGCCAAGCCGACAATCGCCGGGCTAAACTTGACCGTACCGGCCTATCAACTATCGGCCAAATTGCAGACAATCACCAGCCAACCTGCTATTTTATCTGTCGGCGAACAGACGGTGCCGATCAGTCCGGACATTATCAAAGGCTGGCTACAGATTTCGACCAACAAGGCCAAGACCGAGGATTACATCCGTATCAAAGCCGGCGCAATGGAGGCTTCCCTCAACCAGATGGCCAACCAGTTCGTCAAATCACCGATCAATGCCGTGACAGTGACTGAGGATGGGGTGGCTCGGATGGTGGTTAGCGGCCGCAACGGTACTTCTTTGAGCGACCCGAACGCGCTTAAGAACCAGGCCAACCAGGTCGCCAAGACCGTCATGGACGCCAAAGGATTGAAGTTCACGACACCTCTTCAAACCCAGTCCTTTCAATCCGTTACGCCGGCTGCCTTTGGCAAGTTGATCGTGGCCAATGTCAGCATCAAGAAGATGTGGGCCTTCCAGAACGGCCAGCAAGTCAACAATTGGCTGATCAGCGCCGGCAAGCCCACTACACCGACACCGCTGGGTGAGTTCCATGTTTATGCCAAGTATACGATCCAGGATATGCGCGGCTTTAACCCGGACGGCACGCGTTATTTCCAACCACATGTCCGGTGGATTGATTATTTCTCAGGCGGAAGCGCCATTCACGGCGTCTATTGGCATCCGTTGAGCTGGTTCGGTGTCAACAATAGCTCCCACGGCTGTGTTGGTTTGCCAGAAAATGAGGCTGCCTGGATTTACAATTGGGCGCCGATCGGCACAACTGTTATCACCCACGCCTAGGATTGACTAGCTGGTCAGGCCGTGACCCGGCCTGAAAGGTGCGTGCTGACGCCGGCTGGATCGGATATCTTGGTATCGTTCCCTGATTACGCTCTCGTTACCGCCGCCACGCTGTAAGGTCTTAATCATAGATTGCAGCTCCTCTGGCGTGGCCTTGGGATAGCGCATCATCCAGTCGAACAAGGATATACTCTTCTGGTCCAATTTACGCTGAGCGCCAATTTCGGCCGTACGGCTGGCACAGCGTCCAAGCGTCGCCAAAGCTTCCAGCCGGTCCGGCTCGGTTTCCGGAGCACTGGCAATTAACAGGTAGGTCAGGCGATCGATTGCCTTAGGGAAATCTCCCAAGGCTGAGCTATCGAGCCGGACCGGCGATTCGCCAGAGGGTTCGGGTAGCCGTGTTAACAATTCGTTAGCCAGCTGGGTATAGTGCCGGAACGTCACCACTCCTGCTGTTTCAGCTAGCTGTTTGGTTAGCCTGGCCAAATCATTGGCCAATGGTGAATCAACACCTTCTATCAGGCGTTGCAGCATGTCCGTTGCGGCTATCATCAGATTCTTAGCCGGCTTATGGCCCTCAGCGGCCAGCATGGTTTCAGCATTGTCATAAAGTTCGGCCAGCTTGGGATCAAACGGATGTTGACTGATTGTGCTCAAAACGTCTTGTAGTTTTTTGGTACCTGCCAAGCGAATATCACCGGCAATCGACCGGAAAGCTTCAAGTGTGTCAGGCTGGAAATTATATAACTTCTGGGGTTTTTTATCGTCCAAATAATATAGGCCTACCCACAGCGACTGGGCGTCAGCACTATTGAATTCGCTGTCAGCCAGATCTATGGCTGATTCACGCAGGTTGGCTAGCAAGACGTCTTTTTCTTCGGGGTGGCTTTCGGTGTGGGCAGCTAACAACATGCTAAAATTACGCAGATGCGGTAACCGCAAACCAGAGCTATAGCCCGATCCTGCAAGATCATTATCAAACCAAAATACAGTGCGGCCCATGCTGTCATGGAGATCATCGTCAACGGTCTTGAGTCTCTCAGGTCTAAGCACTTGCTGGATG
>CAZCXO010000096.1:0-2989 GCA_964502645.1 uncultured Candidatus Saccharibacteria bacterium | reverse complement strand
GGTGGCTACCCAGCCAAATGGTGCGAGATTCCCCAGGACAGCGTGATTGACAACTGGGGTATGTATAACCGCGAATGCGTCAGCTACACAGCCTTCCGGGTAGCCGCCTCCGGCCGCTATATGCCTTACTGGGGCGGCCGCGGTAATGCCAACCAGTGGGACGATGATGCCCGCGCTGACGGCATCCCCGTCGATGGCAATCCGCGCGTAGGTGATGTCGCCATCAGTAACGGCGGCGCCTTCGGCCACGCTATGTATGTAGAGAGCGTCAACGGCGATGGCAGCATCAACGTCAGCCAGTACAATGCCGCCCTCGACGGCCGCTACTCAACTCGCAACAACCTCAACACCTCCGGCCTGGTCTTCATCCACTTCTAAGCCAGAAATCCCAAACAAAGTAGCTGCTATAATAGGCGGGAATGGGTTTAAAACGAAAACTCGGTGGAGCAGGGCGGTTTTTAAAAGTACCCCTGATCCTAGCTGTGGTCTTTGTGCTTGGTATGGAACTCGGTAGTGGTTGGTTTGGCCGGAACCTGCCATGGGCGCCAAAGCCAGTGGCCAAGGGTCTGCCGGCCAGGCTGGATTATTCATCTGTTAATACGGTGTACCAGTCGCTCAAGCAGAACTACGATGGCCAGCTTAATGAAAGTCAGGTTCTGAACGGCCTCAAACACGGCCTGGCCGAATCCACCAACGATCCTTATACCGAATATTTCACGCCCAAAGAAGCCCAGCTTTTCAACCAGGAACTGAACAATTCATTCAGCGGCATCGGCGCTGAGTTGAGCAAGGACAAGAGTGGTAACTTGCAGGTCATTGCCCCGATTGCCAATACTCCGGCCGCCAAGGCCGGCCTGCAGGCCCAGGATCTGATCGCCTCGATCAACGGCACCACCACGGTCGGTATGGGCGTCGACGAAGCCGTCAATAAAATCCGCGGGCGGGCCGGCACCAAAGTAACTTTGCAGATTGTACGCAACCATAGCCAGGTTCTGAACCTGACCATCACCAGGCAAAACATCACTGTGCCCAGCGTGAACACAAAAATGTTGCCGAACGACATCGGCTATATCCAAATCACGACCTTTTCTGATGATACCACGCGCTTGACCCAGAAAGCTGCCGACCAGTTCAGCCAGGATCACGTCAAGGGCATCATTCTGGACCTACGGGACGACCCGGGCGGCTTGCTGGACGCTTCGATTAACGTATCCAGCCTATGGTTGCCACAGGGTAAGACTGTTCTGCAGGAAAAAACCGGCAACACCGTTGACCACACCTATAAAGCCCAGGGCGGGGATGAGCTGAACAGTATCCCGACAGTAGTTCTGATCAACGCTGGCAGCGCCTCTGCCTCAGAAATTACCGCCGGCGCTTTGCACGATAACAATCTCGCCTATATCATCGGTGCCAAAAGTTACGGCAAGGGCGTCGTCCAGCAGTTGATTAACTTCTCCGATGGCGCGCAGCTCAAAGTCACCGTCGCCAGCTGGTTCCGCCCTAACGGCCAGAACATCAACCACCGCGGCATCACCCCTGATAAAACCGTTAAACAACCAGCCGATGCCACCGCCGCTAACGACGTTCAGCTCCAAGCCGCCCAAGCCTACCTGAATAAGTGATCTGTAAGATTTTTCAATGCTTATGTAGCCTCAGGTGATTATAATCACCAGTAGACTGTTTAATTGCAGTCATGTAAAACGTATAATTAATATGTCATGGGAGAAGTAGTAAGACCTGAACTATATGATCAGCGTTCAGACACTGGCAAAATTACGGATTGGGTCGATTTAGGTATGGCTAGTACTGATAAACCGGCCGTAGTTGGTACTGAGAACGGGAGTAACACCAGTATTACGGGTGAAAATTTCGCTGAAGTGGTAACAGCCACTGAGATTATAGATGATTCCCCGGCGGCAGGTGGTTCCAAATTAGCACTGAAAGCTACAGTGGCGCCTCTTCAGCTAACTATAAAAACGCCAGTAAGAGAGCGAGCTACTTACGCGCCCCCTAATTCAAAAGAGATGAGTATTGATCAGGTCGCAGAGCAAGCAGGATTGAACATCGATGAATTAAGGGAAATATCTCAACAATCAGGAGTAGCTATAGACATTTTAGTTAGGCAAGCAATTAGATCACCCAGAATCAGAAACCTTCTGGAATAAGCACTTGCAAAATAGGGGTAAATAGCGTAGTATTGGACAGTTAAGGAGAGGTAGGAGTCGTGGCTAAGGCGACTAAGTATGTGTTTGTGACAGGTGGAGTGCTTTCCGGACTAGGAAAGGGTATCACCGCCGCCTCGATCGGCAACCTCCTCAAAGCTCGTGGCCTCAAGGTCAACCTCCAAAAATGTGATCCATACCTGAACGTTGACGCCGGTTTGTTGAACCCGCGCGAACACGGCGAGTGTTTCGTGACTAAAGACGGCGCTGAGACTGATTTGGACCTCGGCCATTATGAACGTTTCGTAGACGAAGAGATGACGGCTAAGAGCAGCCTAATGGCTGGCCAGGTGCTGCTGAAATTGATCCAGGATGAAAGAGCAGGCAAGTTTGACGGGGACGATGTCCAAATCATTCCCCACTTGACAGGGGCGATCCAGGACTGGATTATCAAGGCCGGCGAAGATTATGACGTGCATATTGTTGAGATCGGCGGTACTGTCGGCGACTACGAATCGTTGGCGTTCGTCGAGGCCATCCGTGAGATGGGCGTACGGCTGGGGCTGGAAAATTGTGCCTACGTCCACGTAGTTTATTTGCCATATCTGCAGGCTAGCAATGAGATTAAGACCAAGCCGGCTCAGAACTCGGTCCGAGAGCTGCGCGGCCTAGGTGTAGCGCCGGATGTGCTGATCGGGCGCAGTTCGAGGCCGGCGAATGCCGCCGTCAAACGCAAGCTCAGCCTCTTCAGTGGCGTGGCCGAAGACGCCATTGCCCTATTGCCGAACGCAGAAAGTATTTACCAGGTACCATTGAGCCTGGAAATG
>CAZCXO010000095.1:0-3080 GCA_964502645.1 uncultured Candidatus Saccharibacteria bacterium | reverse complement strand
GTACATGATGTCGAATTCGGCCTGCCGGAATGGTGGCGCGACCTTGTTTTTAACGACTTTAACACGTGTGCGATTGCCAATTACGTCTTCGCCCTGCTTAATTTGGCCGATGCGCCGAATATCCATACGGACAGATGAGTAGAACTTCAGCGCGTTACCGCCGGTAGTAGTCTCCGGGTTGCCAAACATAACGCCGATCTTCATGCGGATCTGGTTAATGAAAATTACGCTGGATTTGCTGCGGCTAATCACGCCAGTCAGCTTACGCAGCGCTTGGCTCATTAAACGTGCCTGTAGGCCGGGCAGCGAATCACCCATATCGCCTTCGATTTCAGCCCTTGGCACCAGGGCAGCAACTGAGTCGACAACAATAATGTCGACAGCGTTAGAGCGAACCAGGGTCTCAACGATTTCTAAAGCTTGCTCACCGTTATCCGGCTGACTGAGCAGCAGATTCTCCACGTCCACGCCAATCCGCTTTGCATATGACGGATCAAGGGCGTGCTCGGCGTCAATAAAGGCTGCTGTGCCGCCGTTACGCTGGACTTCAGCAATAGCGTGCAGCGTTAGAGTGGTTTTACCAGACGACTCGGGGCCGTAAATTTCAATCACCCGGCCACGCGGGATACCACCGCCAAGCGCCAAATCAAGGCTCAGAGCACCGGTGGAGGTAGTTTCTACGGCCACGGTATGGGAATCGCCAAGTTTCATAATCGAACCCTTGCCGAACTGCTTTTCGATGCTCTCCAAAGCCAGACCGAGCGCCTTGGACTTGCCGTCGCTATCGCCGGATTTCACTTCTGTCATTTCCTTAACCGCTTTCGTCTTTGCCATGGTCATTCCTCCAGCCATTATTTGCCTTTCGCGCTTAGTTATATTTTAGCACTATAATCCCACCACCGCCCGTGTGAAAACTGCTACAGCTTACCTTCTACCAAAATTTAATGTCTATTTAATAACTAGCTGCCGTCCCACGTAGCCAACAGACGGAACTGGTTTAGCGGTATGCCGAGTCCCCCACTATTAGAACAGAGGCCTGAGTTGCAATATATACCGCCTGGCCTAGCGGGCTCCCCGGGGGTAGTCCACGGCAAACGATTTGGGTCGGTAAAATCATCTGTCTGAACTTGAAAACTAACACCCCCTCCGCCCGAGTCACCATCGTACATGCCATATGTTTGCAGGGCCACGCAAATGGTTCGCGCAGCTTTGGTTGGTAAGGCAGCACAGTTATAGCTTGGGTTGAGCTGGAAGCGCATGCCTTCCTGCATGTCACCACTTGTCTTACCATCGTTATGAGTGGCAGGGTAACGGTACGCTGTGGAGCTATTACTAGTCCAGGCAAAATTCAGAGCGTGCGGTATAACACCATTCTGAATTTCTGACTCCAGCGGCGAGTTGTTGGTCATGCCCGAGCTAACCCCGACGCCAGCAATCGCCTTAACGCCATTATCCTTAAGATCGAACACACCGCCATATCTACCTGACCAAGTAACTGTTTGCTTCTTAGCCTGCCAGATAAAGCAAGCTAAGCCTGGCTTGGTAGTATCAATAATCCACATTGAACTGTCCGGTACTCCTTCATTGCCAGTGTAAAAATCGCTGGCTTGGGCAAAGCCCCCTGGTACTGTGGCAGTATTGGGAATGTGCAGTGGATTACAGCTGCCACTGCCGGATTTGGCGGTAACCACCTTGCTGAACGGGTTCAGCCCGCCGCCCCAATCGCTGGTATGAACGAAGTTGATGTTGTATGTCGGGTCAGATGCGCTCGAGTAATAATAGGTTATACCCCACGTGGTAGAGGCGCCAATACCAAGTACATTGCCACCGGGCGTACCTGCAACCAGTTCACTCACGAAATGAGCCGAGTTAGGATCGATGACCGGATTGGCGGGGATAGGACTGGCAACCGGTCCCGGAGCCGTGAATAGCGTTTGAACCAGGCAACCGCTTGTCATACAGCCGCCGGTTGGGACCGACCCAAACCTAACATAACTATTGCCGCTGGCTGTACTGTCGGAAACATTCGCGGTATTGCTTGATAAACTACCGTTTTCCACCTCGGTGTTCGCAAAGGGGCTGGCGGCATGAGAACCAAGCAAAAGAATGGTGCCGATTACAGCTACAGTAGCTACCGAACCTAACTGCACGCCATATCCATGCTTAAGGAGATTGTGAAGTTTACTCGTCAGAGACTGCATGTCACCCTTATTATAGCATCGCACCGGCAGTACCTGCGAAACTGCCATAACTTATCTCCTTTGTCAAAATCTAACCTCCTATTCAATAATAATCAGCGACTCAGCCCATATTTTCCGGAAGGCCGTCATGTGTCTTTCGGAAAATTATTGTCGATGACACTGCTAATGGTAAAATGTGGCCAGGATGGGTGAACCTATGGAAACAAAAAGGACGATCTGATGCGTATAGCCGACTCACTGGTTGAGACGCTGCTTAAAAAAGATGGCCATGTAGCTGACGAGCAGATGCAGGTGCTGCGTGATCAATCGGCAACCGATAAAAAGCCTCTTCAAGATTTGGTCATCAAGAACAACGTGATGACCGAAAAGGATCTGACCAAGCTATACGCTACCGAAATTGACGTGCCGTTCGTGGAGCTGAAAGCCGCGGATATTAAGCTCGATATCTTGAAACTACTGCCGGAACGCATCGCCCGCCAGTACAACGCCGTGGTCTTCGCTGTCGAAAAAGACACAAAACAAGTGGCCATGGAAGACCCGGACGATATCCAGGCCATCAACTTCCTGCAGAAACAGCTTGGTAATAAAATAAAAGTCCACATTACTACCAGCAGTCTGTTGAAGGCCGCGCTTGACCAGTATCGTGGCAACATTAGTAGCGAGCTGACCAAAGTTATTGCTGACGATGATGTGCCCGACGAGACCGAAGAGGTCGATGAAAGCGATCTGGCCGAAGATTCGCCCGTCGCCCAAACAGTCAACATCCTTATCGAGTACGGCGTAAAGTCCGGCGCCAGCGACATCCACATCGAACCACGCGAAGAGTTCGTGGTGGTACGCTACCGTATCGACGGCATGCTGCGTGAAGCGAACAAACTG
>CAZCXO010000094.1:0-3100 GCA_964502645.1 uncultured Candidatus Saccharibacteria bacterium | reverse complement strand
GTAGGTGGCAGGCAGGACTACATTAAGGCCGCGGCCGCTTAACACGGTGTTGGTAACCGCAATGGCTGCTGCTGACTCATTTACGATGTTAAAACCGTTGACTCCGGGTACCAAGGTACGGATACTGCCGTCTGATTGCTGGATGTTGACCTGGGCTTTGGGAGGGCGGATCAGCGTGGCGGCGATAGCGTTGATATAGGCCTGCACCTTACCGCTGTTAACAGTTATATCCAGCTTTTTAGATTTTGCATCGGGTGTAATCTCCAACCAATTGGCGATTTCACTGGCTGAGGGCCTGAAATTCTTACCGCCTACGGTAAAAACTGCCGGTTGGTTCAGCACCTTTTCGAGGTTGCTTTTATAGGGGGCCAGATCATTTTCAGTCAGGGCCGGGTTAACTGCCAAAGTGTCCAGTACGATCGGTGAAGGGCGTAATCCGACGACTGCTTTCACAAGGGTAGTATCAGGATTTTTCAGGCCGTATTGCCTGCCCGTGACAGCATCCTTCAGCATGATATTACCGTTAACGATGGTCAGAGAGGCATCCTGGGACGGTTGGACTATCAGGTTGATGTCCTTTGCCAGGAAAGCGTTTAAGGTGGCCTTATCCTCGTGTACTGATAACACCGCTGGCACGGGTCTCCACCAGATCAATCGGTTCGTGAACCGCTGTTGCTGGGCCCGGGTAGCTTTAACCGACTTTTCCGTCTGCAAGCTCAAACCAAGCTGGGACAAATGGTATTTCTTGATACTTTTATCCGGGTACTTGACAGCCAGTCGGTAGTCATTAACCTGTTTGCTAATGGTCTTGGCCAGGCTGGCGTCACTTGAGTAGGCAGGCACCCGTTCGTCGCCTATAGCGATCTTAGAGAAGTATTTCGAACAAAATGCCCAGCTGACGGCCACAAAAAGGCAGGCCGCCGCGACAATGTAAACGTGCCTCCGCCCCGGCCACCGGAAAATTCGTTTTACAGGTGTTACGGCATCAGTATCAGAAGCAGGGGTGTCTAAGTGTAAGGCCAAGCTTCCAATCCTTTGTTTTTGCTGATCTTCTGCCATCTTTGTATTTATGTGTGAGAATGTTCCATACAATTGTAACATTCTACTGCTGGGCTCTTGAATTCAAAAAACATGTCCAAGGTTGCGAATATTTGTAAAATTGGTATAATTATTGAATGAGTGTGTTTTCGAAAATGGAAAAAGATCTATTCGGAAGATCAGGAGCTGCAGTTGCATTAGCTGCAGCCACTGCCTTAACGGCTTGCGGAGCTGCCAGGCAGCAGCACATCTGTCCGCCGGAATCGAAAACCCTGAAAAAGGGCGGTGCACTGATTGTTGCTCCACCCTTTAGTCCTAATGGTTTCCAGCACGCTGTGATCAATACCGGTACTGCCATTGAAATCCAGCAGCTGCTCTACGTTGATGGACGAACGCAAAGCGTTTTCTCAACCGATTTGCTGCCAATAACCGGTATTAAGAAGCACTTTACCGAAACGTACGACGGTGATGTTAGCCAGACCACCATTACGATTGATGCCACGCAACCCCAAAGCCCTGTGGCTAAAATTGTAACCTGTCCTGACGTTATGGACACTGACCAGTACGAGGGTCAGATCAGCAGTACTCCATAGACAAAACTGTTAAAATATATTATTATAAAGACTATGACAGAACGACAAAGTCCCCTTACCGGTATTGCTATCTTGGACATGGACAAGTTCGATTTGCTGGTTGGACAGGTTGCCGTCGTTCGTTTGACACTAAGCCGGCCGGCCGGGTTTTTCCTTAATGAATTTCTCAGGCACGATCACGCCATCGACCCTTATACTATTGCCGAATCAGCCGGCTTTAAAAAAGAGCTTGGCAGCCTGACCGTTCGCGAAGGTTATGAACGCCACTTCAGCCGGGAACTTTTACCCATCCTGGCCGCTTACAACCCGGCAATCATCGAACCATATTATTATCGCAATCATCCGCGCGGTGCTAGCTTAACTGCCACCTCGCTGGTCAAGTACAGGCGCAACCAAAGTTACGAAGTCATTGACAGGCGAGATGAGCTAGAAAGCTAATGCTTGCGTTTTTGACTGGTTCATTTAGAATAATACGTCATGATAGAAGCAGAGGGTATAAGAAATAAGTACGGTCAAGAGACGCTTGATGCGATCAGAGATTCTCGACAAGCCCCAACAGATATGTATGCAGAAGGCGTCCGGGCTGAGAACAGAGCCTTGTCAATTACTGCGGCCGGTTTAGGGATGATCGCATACAGTGTAGGCCTGGGGCCACTAAATAAGATCCGGCCGGAAATGCGATGGCGCCATGCTCTGGCTTTGGGAACTGCAGGAGCGATTTTGGTGGGACGTGGACTGATTATGGAACGCGAAGCTGCTAGAATACAGAGCTTGGTAGGACCGATAGCCAAAGATTTATATGAACGCGGAGGTTTTGAAGGTGGCTGGTAACCGTGGAGAAAATTTTTGGGAAGATTTGAAGCCGGAAACAAGGGCTCTGTTAGCTGCTTCCAGCGGGTTGATTGGCAATCATTCAGGGTCGCTAGGGCGGAATCTGCCAGGCCAGGATTTTCTTGAATCGCTAAGTGTCTATTACCCATCATATACAGAAGCCAGAGTATCTGTGCAGAAGCTTGGTACGGCAGGAATGACCGAGGAGATTATTAATAGACTGTCAGATTTCCCAAGGCGGCGAGTCAGGGGAGCGATGAAAGAAATCGGCAAATTGGCTGGCGGCCGTGATGCGAGGCGATTGGCTAGTGAAACAGGTCGGATGGTAATCGAAGGCCGATTCCCGGAAGCTATGGAGAACTTGGATGAATTGACTGATCTGGCTATGGGGCGTTTGGGCATTGTCGTAGAACAGAATCATTTTGTCGACGTGTGATGAATACTACAAAACATTTGTAGGAATTTACATTGTTGACCGATACCAAGGGGTTTAGTCTGTAGATATGGAGGCCACCCATGGAACTCTTAGTCATAATCATACTAAGCTTCATTCTCCTCAGCGAAGGCCCAAGGCAGAGCCGGCAGTGAGTTTATTAGCGCTTAAACCAGGTGGTAGTAGACGGCTTTAAGAATGGCTT
>CAZCXO010000093.1:0-3203 GCA_964502645.1 uncultured Candidatus Saccharibacteria bacterium | reverse complement strand
CTTCCGCTTGACTAACACACCTAAGTACTCACCGTCTGTAATTAAAATCAGGGCGCAACCCAAGGTAATAATAATCGTTGACGCTGAGCGGCTGGTCTGGGAATGGACCAGGTTGACAACGTGCGGCTCCAGCCAAGCGCCAAAAAAAAGCCCGCCGAAGAAACCGGCCGTCGAACCGAGCTGACGGACAAAGCCGATTTCCCGCCCCCTGTACAGGGCGCTGGCCGAAAACAGGATGATAATGATATCGATCAGCATTAGAAGTGCCCGCGGACCAGTCCCAACAGGAGCATCAGCAGGCTGGCGCAGATACAGTAAATACCGAACGGCCTCAGGCTCTTGTTGCGAAAGTATTTATCCAGGAACCTGACTGATAAATAAGCCGCCACACCGGTCACCAGAGCGCCGACCAGAATCTGGCCGCGCACGCCGTTACCATCAGGCCCTAACAGATCGGGCAGTTTGTAAATACCGGCCGCCAAGATTATCGGCGTGGCCAACAAGAATGAGAACCGGGCCGAATCTTCGTAATCCAAACCGCTGTACAGGCCACTGACCATGGTGACGCCCGAGCGGCTGATACCGGCCAACAAAGCCAAAACCTGGGCCGTGCCTATCAGGCCCGCCCGGTTGCCTGTAATGGTCTTGGCGGTGTGGGCGGCCGTGGTCTCCATCGTGAAATCCTTGCGCTGGCGGGCCTGCCGACGGGCGTAGCTATCACCGATTAACAAGATCCAGCCGTTAATGAATAAAAACACTATTGCTGCCAACGGCTTGGCGAATTGGGTACGCAGGACATGCTCAAAAATCAAACCGGTCAGGCCGGCCGGAATGGTGGCGATGATCAATAGCCAGACCAGCCGTTCATAACTGGTACTGATCTGACGTTTTTTGACCGAACTGAAGAACGCCTTGACTAGGCGGACCCATTCACGGCGATAGTAGATTATCAGGGCAATGGCGGTGGCCACATGCAGCGCAACCAGGAACGCCAAAAAGAACGATTCGCTTTTATCCTGACTGGTGACGATGTTGCTCCAGCCGAACAGATACGGCACCAGCACCGAATGGCCCAGACTGGAAATCGGGAATAACTCCGTCAATCCTTGGACCAACCCCAAGAAAATGGCTTGGAAGAATGTAATCACTGGTGTTATTTTATCAGATTAGGACCGGTGCTACCCGGTTTGTAAATTTGCAGATCATCTGCAGATCGTTGCCAGGCTTCCAGCACTGGTTGGACTACTCTCCAGCTGGCCAGGACTTCCTGGCTGGTGGCGAACAACGTATGATCACCGCGGACGGCGTCTACCAGGACCCGCTCATAAGCGTTGGGGTGCTCATGGTTTTCAAAGCCCTCGGCGTAGGAAAAATCCATGACAGTCTCATGAACTTCTTGGCCGAAACCGGGCTTCTTGGTCAGCAGTTCCAGCTCAATGCCTTCGTTAGGTTGGATGCGGAAGCGCAGACGGTTGTTTTCCTGATTCTGTTCATCAAAGAAGGTCACACAGATCTCAGTCCGCCGCTCGTCCAGCGACTTACCGGTCAGCAGCGTTACCGGCACGCGCTGCCAACGATCACTGTTGATATAGACCTTGATGGCGGCGAAGGTCTCAGTGGTGGACTCAGGATTCTTGACTTCGTCGCGGTAACCCTCGTATTGGCCGCGGACCGCCCGTTCGGCAATCTTGTCGGCTGGCACCGGTTCGACCTGTTCCAACGCAGCCTGTTTGCTGGCGTGAATGTGCTCGCTGTCAAGCGCCTCCGGCCGATCCATAGTGACGATACCAAGTATCTGTAACAGATGGCTCTGGATGAAGTCACGCAAGGCGCCCAGCGGCTCGTAGAATGTGGTCCGACCGAGGATGCCGATCTTTTCGCGGGCCGTGATCTCAATCGCGGCTATGTGCTGACGGTCCCACAAGGCCTCAAAGATCGGGTTCTGGAAGCGGAAGGTCAGGATATTCTGAACGGTTTCTTTGGCCATGTAGTGGTCGATGCGGAAAATCTGCTCCTCTTGGAAGTGCTGAGCTATCTCATCGATTAGGTTCTGGGCTGAGGCCAGGTCGTAGCCGAACGGCTTCTCTACGAGTAACCGGCTGACGGCGTTGCCATGCTGGCAGCTGCCATTCAGACCCTGTTCACCGAGCAAGCGGATGACCGGCTGGTAAGCCTTAGGCGGAATCGACAGGTAGTACAGCCGGTTCATGCAGACGCCCTTGCCAGCCTCGATGGAATTCAACTTTTCATAAAGGGCTTTGTAATCCTCTGGCTTGTCCAGATCCATCTGGTGCATGCTGGTGCGGCCGCGCATGGCCTTAATCACTTCTGGGTCACAGACCTTGTCGACTTCGTTGACGCAGAGTTCGACCTTTTCGAACAGCTCATCAGTCGTGAAAGCCCGGCGGCTGATGCCGATGATCTCGGTCTTCTCATTCAATAAGTCATCTTTGATCAGGTGGTACAGTGCTGGCAACAGATAGCGCTGCGACAGGTCCCCGGTTATACCAAAGATAACGATTATAGCCGGTTCCAGGTTCATAACTACACTATAGCAGCCTGGCGGCTGGCTTATCTTATGATGACCTGGCTGCGCTGCGGGCCGACACCGACGCGCGTCACCGGCACGCCCAGCTGTTCCTCAAAGAATTTAACAAAGGCCTGTGCGGTCTTGGGCAGATCCTTGAACTGTCGGATGTCGCTGATCGGTTCGCTCCAGGTCTCAAGCTCGGTATATTCCGGCTGGCATTCAGCCAAAGCCAAAGCCGAAGCCGGTGCTGTCGAACGTGGTTTACCCTGATACTTATAACCGGTTGCGACCGGCACCTTACGCCCGTAACGAGGAATATGGTCGAGTTTGGAAATGGCCAGCTCATCAACGCCATTAATCAGAATCGAATTGCGCAACTCTACTAGGTCCGGATAGCCGATGCGGCGCGGACGTTTAGTGGTGACGCCGTACTCACTATCGGTTTTACCGAGGGGACCGCGGACTGTCTCTGCCAACTTGGTATCAGTGACTTCAGTCACTAATGGACCACCGCCGACATGTGATTTCACTGCCTTGGTGACCCCCGTTACAGTGCCCAAATGCCACGAGGACACGCCCAGGCCATCAAGCAAACCGTTAACGGTCGTGGTTGAAGATGTTACCGCCGGATACATGCCGTGGTTGATGTCCAGCCATGAGCCTTGGGCACCCT
>CAZCXO010000092.1:0-3220 GCA_964502645.1 uncultured Candidatus Saccharibacteria bacterium | reverse complement strand
GCCGCCCGCAGCCACATTGAATCAATCATCCCTGTTATACAGGGGTCGCTCGAACAGGCAAAGTGTACTTGGGATGATATTGATGCCATCGCCGTTACCTATGGAGCTGGCCTGGGCGGCTCCCTGTTGGTCGGCGTAATGACTGCCCGCACGCTGGCGATCACCAAGCAGAAACCACTTTATGCTATTAACCACGTCGAGGCCCACCTCTATGCCAATTTCTTGACCGACACTTCCTTGCCCGATTACCAATTGCGTGACAGCCAACCGGAGTTCCCGATGCTCGGCTTAATTGTCTCCGGTGGCCATAGTCAACTGGCGCTTTTCAGGGGTCACCACGACTACACTCTGCTTGGACAAACCCGTGACGATGCCATTGGTGAAGCCTTCGATAAGGTGGCAAAAGTACTCGGCCTCCCCTACCCCGGCGGCCCCAGCATTGGCAAAAAAGCTCTTGAAGGCAACCCGCAGGCATTTGATTTCCCGAAAGCTAAGGTGGCTGGCAAATACGACTTCAGCTTTTCTGGCCCCAAGACGGCCGTTTTACGGGCGGCACAACACTTAATCGGTGAAAGTCACGACTTCCCTTCCTTCGAACTGGCAGACAGGCTGTCTGAAGCTCAGAAAGCCGACATTGCCGCCAGCTTCCAGCGCACCGCCGTCGAAACGGTCGTTGACAAGACCTTACTAGCCTATAAAGAGTTCCAGCCAAAAAGTGTGGTTATCGGGGGTGGTGGTGCCTCCAGCCCAGAGCTGCGTCGCCAACTCGCTGACCGCCTGCCCTTGCCTATTAGCTATACCGACCCGAAACTCTGCACCGATAATGGCGCCATGGTAGCCACGCTTGGCTGCTTTCACGTGGCGCACCTGTCACCTACAGCTGATCCGTACCACTTGGACATCAAGCCCAATCTTTCAATGTAATTTCTGACGCTGAGAAAGAACTGTAATCAAAATTTACCTCTGTTAAAAGCTTACCAACTTAGTGGTTCACGTGAAACAAACTTCATTAAATTTTAATGATTATTTAATGAAGTTTTAATGAACTGACGCATAAGGGGTATCACACCTGTTATACTAAATCCGAAGTTGAGTGAGCTATGCAGTTATCAAAAGTTTATGAACCTGATAAATATGAACAAAACATCTACGACCTCTGGGAGCAGAGCGGCGCTTTTGCACCTGTTAACAGGGGTAGTGACAAGTCTTATTCGATAGTTTTACCGCCACCAAATGCCAACGGCAACTTGCATGTCGGTCACTGCCTAATGTTTGCCATAGAAGATGCCGCCATTCGTTATCATCGGATGAAGGGTGAGGCAACGGTCTGGGTGCCCGGTGCCGATCATGCCGGTTTTGAAACCCAGGTTGTGTATGAGAAACAGCTGGTCAAAGCAGGCAAGAGCCGCTTCGACTTCAGCCGCGAAGAGCTATACCAGCAAATTTGGGATTTTGTGGCCGCTAACAGGGGTAACTTTGAAAGACAATTCCGCCGACTCGGTGCCAGTGTGGATTGGAATCTTTACACCTATACGCTAGATGACAAAATTATCAAACAAGCCTACGCCACGTTTAAGAAAATGTGGGATGAAGGCCTCATTTACAGAGGTGAGCGATTAGTTAATTTCTGCACCTTCCACGGTACGGGCTTTGCTGACGTAGAAGTAGCTTACGAAGATGCCAGGACGCCACTGTATTACATGCAGTATGGACCATTTGAACTGGCTACTACCCGTCCGGAAACTAAGTTCGGTGACACGGCCGTGGCCGTACACCCAGATGATGATCGTTATAAGCAGTGGGTAGGGAAGACCGTGACAGTCGAAGGGGTCAATGGCCCGTTCGAGGTTATGGTCATTGCCGACGAAATGGTCGATCCTAACTTCGGTACCGGGGTGGTTAAGATTACGCCAGCACACTCCTTTGATGACTGGGAAGTAGCCCAGCGGCATGGTTTGCCGACAGTGCGGGTCATTAACCATGACGGCACAATGAACGAGAAAGCTGGCCGCTTCCGCGGAATGACAGTAGTCGAAGCCCGCAAAGCTGTAGTTGAAGCCCTAAAAGAGAGGGGGCTATTGCTGCGCGTTGACGAGGATTATCAGAACCGGATAGGGAAGTGCTACAAGTGCGGCACCATTATTGAGCCGATGCTAATGGAACAGTGGTTTGTCGATATGCAGCCACTGTCACTACCTGCCGTGAAGGCACTAGAAGACGATCAGATACGATTTTATCCGGAGTCCAAGAAAGACCAGCTCATCAACTATTTCAAAGGGTTACGAGATTGGAACATTAGCCGACAGATTGCCTGGGGTATCCCGATTCCGGCCTTTCAGAATGTCGATGACAGCGATGACTGGATTTATGACGAACGCGTCGACCAGGAAATTATAGAGGTAGATGGCAAAACCTATCACCGTGATCCGGATGTGTTTGATACCTGGTTCAGCAGTTCGAGTTGGCCGTATGCCACCCTGGAAATTGGTACCCAGAACTTCGAGCAATTTTATCCGAACTCACTAATGGAAACCGGTGGGGAAATTCTGTATCCGTGGGTTAGCCGGATGATCATGTTGGGTCTGTACGAAACGGGTAAGATACCTTTTAAAGAAGTGTATATCCATGGTTATGTCTTGGCCGAGGATGGCTCAAAAATGAGTAAGTCGGTAGGGAATGTAATCGATCCGATGCCGGTGCTCGAGGAGTACGGCTCAGACGCGCTGCGCCTGGGACTACTAGCCGGTCGGGCGCCTGGTATTAACCGGGGTTATGACTCGCGCCGGGTGATCGAAGCCCGCAACTTTTGTAACAAGCTCTGGAACGTTGCCCGCTTCATTGAAGACAAAGTGAGTGATGAGTTCGCGTTGAAAGGGAACCTTGAGCTCAAAACACCGGCCGATGCCTGGATGATGAGTAAGTTACAACAATCTATCAGATCAATGAGTGAGTTTTTGGTTAATTACCGCTTCAGCGAAGCCAGTGACTTAATCTATCACTTGGTTTGGGATGATTTGGCCGATTGGTACATCGAGGCCAGCAAAACTGATCTCAACAAAGGTATGCTCGCCTACAGTCTTGAAACAATTCTGAAGCTAGCCCATCCATTCGCACCCTTTATTACCGAAACTATCTGGCAAACTCTGAAGTGGGAAGGGGATAGCCAGCTGATCACCAGCGCCTGGCCTGAAGTCCAGGAGATGGAAACCCAACAGCCTCA
>CAZCXO010000091.1:0-3233 GCA_964502645.1 uncultured Candidatus Saccharibacteria bacterium | reverse complement strand
AGTATTGCGACCGTTGCGCTGAAGAGCCGGTACGGCTAACAGAACAATCAAAATAATTAAGCCAGCGATCGCCAGCACGATCATGACTTCAATTATGGTGAAACCTTCACTCTGTGACTTTCTTAGTTTACTAAGCATTGCAGATGCCCCCCTTGCGGCTTATGTTTTAGTGCTTATGGTTTGATGATAGGGTTTCGTAACTAAAAAATCAAGCTAATTAATTATTTTATCCACAGGTGGTGCTTATATCTCTGTGCACCTGGGATCTATGCCACCACGAGTTTCAATAGCGTATAAGGCCACAATATCATTAAAGCCTGCTCCCTGGTTAGTTGAATCCCCTGGACTTGTGGTACTGCATTTCTGATAATCTCGTATCTCCACATTGTTTTCGTTCAGCGGGACTGCAGGAGCATTCACAGGGCTGGCGGCAGCGGCAGCATAGCCATACACACCAATACCATTAACTGGAGTTGGGGCAACGTAACTCACGGTCGTCTTATCGTAAAACGATAAGTTGCTATACTGCAGGAAATTGCTCGTAGGATCTGGAAAATCGCCAGAGTGGTTAAGCTGATAGTGCGAGACAGCCTGGAGAATGTCTGCGACATCTTGCTTTCTCCGATCATTCCGAGCGTTTCTCGTTAATGTGGGTATGGCTTCAAAAACCAGCAGCAGGATCAGGCCAGCGATCGCTAGCACAAACAGGGTCTCAATGATTGTAAAACCGGTATAGATGACCTGGTATTTTCTTTTTACGGTCATATTGTTAGTCAACTAAGCACCGGTGAAACCAGTCTGATTAACAAGCCCATAGATTGGTAATAGCACTGCGGCCACAATGATGATGGCTATCAAGCCCATCACGACCATCATGACAGGCTCAATGATAGTACTGATTGTCTTGATTTCATTATCAACTTCCTTCTCATAGTAGTCGGCAACTTTGGCAAGCATAGTTTCCATTGCTCCCGACTGTTCACCTATGCGCAGCATACTTGGTACCAGGGTCAGAAAGTTTGGATCTTTTTCTATGGCTTCTGACAGTGCTTTTCCGCCCTTAACCTTTTCTATGGCTCTGTGCAAGGAGCGATCAATGTGAACATTATCAACAGCTTCGCCAGTTATTTCCAGGACCTGAATAATTGGCACGCCACTGGCTACCAGAGTGGTACCAGTGCGCGCAAATCTTGCCATGTACATTTTCATGTATAAATGTCCGATCGGCCAGGCTTTCATTTTGAACTTATCAACTACTGAGCGTCCTCCCAATGTCCGTGCCCAACGAGTGCCGAAGAAAATAAGCAAGGCTAGTGCTATCAGAAACACCCACCAGAAATGTGTTACAAGGTGAGAAAGCCCCAGAAGTACACGTGTCAGCAATGGTAGGGATACTCCATGGAGACCAGAGTATATATTCTGGACCTGAGGCAATACCTTAACCAGCATAAAGGTAACTACTCCTAACATCACCAGTAACACAATCAATGGGTAAATCATCGCACCGCGAACCTTGCTTATGATGTCAGCATCTTTCTCTTGCTGGTCGGCTAGTCGTTCAAGGCCTTTATCAAGGGTTCCCGAAGTCTCACTAGCAGCTACCAAACTTATATATACCCTGTTAAATACCTTGGGATGTTTAGCCAGTGCTTCGTGAAAAGAAGTACCTGCCTCAACATCAACAATTACCTGGTTAATAACGGTTTTAAGTGGCTTGTTTGAAGTCTGTGCAGATACACTTCTCAAACTTTGTACTAGAGGTAGCCCGGCATTGATCAAAGTAGATAATTGTCGGCTAAAGAGAACTTTGTCTTTTGTCCTTATGCGGCGGAACCTGCCTAATTGGCTAGCTCGTTCTGCCTTGATGCTTAAAGGGGTCATGCCCTGTTCTTTAATCAGCTTAGCCGCAGCTTGCTCGTTATCGGCTTGTACCTGGGCTTTGACCTTCTCGCCAGTTTTAGCATTTTTTGCTACATAACTATACGTGAGCATATTAAGACCTCATTAGCCGATCTAACTCATCAAGGTCAACTGCGTAATTGCGAGCTTCATCATAGCTAATTGTGCCAGCGTGGATCAGGCTGACCAGCGTCTTGTCCATGGACTGCATGCCGAACTCGGCGCCGGTCTGGATGACGGCTTCCAGCTGGTGGCTCTTGCCTTCGCGGATGATGTTGCGGACGGCCGGTGTAGCAACCAGGATCTCAGCTGCGGCGATACGGCCGCCACCGATGGATGGAATCAACCGCTGTGACACTATAGCCATCAGGATGTTGGACAGCTGGGCCCGGATCTGAGGCTGCTGGTGGGGCGGGAAGACATCGATCATACGGTCGATCGATTGGGCAGCACTGTTGGTGTGTAATGTAGCAAACACCAAGTGGCCGGTTTCAGCGATGGTAATGGCGCTGGCGATGGTTTCCAGGTCTCGCATCTCACCGATCAGCACTACATCTGGATCCTCGCGCAGGGCTGAGCGTAACGCCGCGCTGAACGAGTAGGTGTCGTAGTGGACTTCGCGTTGGACGATGACCGATTTCATCGATTTGTGCGCGTATTCTATCGGGTCCTCGATGGTGATGATGTGGCTGGCCCGTTGTTCATTAATTTTGCGGATCATACCGGCCAAGGTAGTGGACTTACCGGAACCGGTCGGGCCGGTGACCAACACCAGGCCGCGCGGATACTCAGAGAATTTGTCGACAATTGGCGGTAGACCCAGTTGCTCGACGCTCAGGATCTCGTTAGGTATAAGTCGGAGCGCGGCCGCCAGGTTGCCGCGTTCGTGGAAGGCATTGACACGAAAGCGACCTAGGTCACCAAAGGCGAAGCTGAAGTCAAATTCCTTGTCCTTGAGCAAGATCTGCTTCTGGTCCTCATCCAAGATGGCAAAGACCAGGCCTTCAACAGCTTCTTCGTCCAGGATGTCGGCCTCCGGAACAGGCGTCAGGGAGCCGTCGACCCTGAGCATCGGCGGCAAGCCGACTTGCAGGTGCAAGTCAGAAGCTTTCTTTTTAACGACTTCGTCTAATAAGACTTCGATCCTTGGTTGCCCGGTGCTCATTCTGCCCTCCCCTGGCTCATACGTCGTCCTCGGCCGCTACGCGGTTGACCTCCATTAAAGTTGTGTTTCCGGCCAGGGCCTTGAGGTAACCGTCCAGGCGCATACTGACCATGCCCTCGGCCCGGGCGGCGTGTTCGATCTGTGTGGTGGTCGACCGTTTCATGATTAA
>CAZCXO010000090.1:0-3247 GCA_964502645.1 uncultured Candidatus Saccharibacteria bacterium | reverse complement strand
TTGGCTCCACAAGATAATGTAGCAGCAGCGTGCCGCGCTCGTTCAATTGCTTGCATGACTCAAGCGTGAGCGAGAGGTTATGTTCTGTATCAATGAACATCGGCCGGCCGTTGCCAAACAAAACTGGTTCAATTGTTAGGTAGATTTCGTTTATCAAGCCCGCAGTCAAAAAATCGCTGCTGAGCCTCGCACCGCCCGCCAGCAAGGCTTTTTTGTAGCCGGTTTTTGACAGGCGGCCGACTAACTCGGCAGGGGATTCGTTGACGAATTCCAATTGTCCCGGAACCGTTTCAAATCTCTGGGGAGTGCTGGTAAAGACAATCCGTAACCTGCCATCCTCAGGCATAGGTTTGACCACCTCGTATGTCTTGCGATCAAGAATGATGACTTCACTCTTGTCACGCAGCCGGACAAAATGTTCCCAATCCTCCGGTGATCGCCAGGATTTTATATCCGGCTCGGAGCCTTTGGTAATCTTACCATCGACAGAAATCACGTCTGACAGAATAATGCGCATAGTAAATGTGGTCGGGGAGACAGGATTTGAACCTGCGACCCCCGCGTCCCAAACGCGGTGCGCTACCGGACTGCGCCACTCCCCGGACTAAACTACAGAGGTGATTATATCAGAAAACCTGTTGGATAGGCTCGATGGAATCGGCCAGGCCCTGGGCATTGGACTTGATCAAAACGGCATTGAACTGTCGTTGGCCTTGGGTTTCAAGAACGTTACGCGTCTTTTTACCATCACGCCAACGCGGAACGACGCTGTCAAAGCTGATTCCTAATGAAGCGTTCAAAACGCCGCACATACCAACATCGGTTATGTGTGCTGTGCCTTTTGGCAAAACCCGGGCGTCCGCCGTCGGCACATGCCAATGGTCACCAATCACCGCAGTGACCCGGCCATCAAGATAATGCCCGATGATGACTTTCTCGCTCGAATAATCCCCATGAAAATTAACAACTGTGGCATCTCGTGGGTTATCTTTATTAGCTTTTAGAATAGAATCGATGCATTGCAATGGGTTACGAGCCAGCTTGTCAGCGTCCCTGCCCACTACTTGTCCGATCAAACTAATCACAAAAGTCGTCTTGCCTTTCTTCCTGATATATTTGTAACCAATGCCATGCTCTGCCAGGTAATTGGCGGGGCGTATGATCGGTTCAAACTGGTCGTGTAATAAAGGAATGATTTCCTCGCGGAAGGTTGTCCAGTTGCCGCCGGTACAGAAATTAACACCTGCAGCCTCAAGTCTTCTAAAGTCTTCTGGAATAATTCCTTTTCCATCAGTCACGTTTTCGGCTTGGGCAACAACTAAATCGATTTTCTTATCCTTTACCAATTTGGGCAGAACTTTCTCAATCACTTCAATCCCAGGTTCACCCATCACATCACCGATGTAAATAATGTTCATGAAGGTGCTGTGTTACTTAGCAAATTCGACGGCGCGGGTTTCGCGGATGACGTTGACCTTGATGGTGCCAGGATACTGCATAGTGGATTCGATCTTATTGGCGATATCGCGGGCCAGCTTGATGGCGCTGAGGTCATCAATCGTCTGGGGCTGGACGAAGATCCGGACCTCGCGGCCAGCGCTGATGGCATATGATTTCTCGATGCCCTTGAAGCTGTTGGCGACGTTTTCCAGGTCTTTCATGCGCTCGGCAAAGTTCTCGGCAGAGATGTTGCGGGCGCCTGGACGGGAGGCACTGATGGCATCGACCGTACGGATAATGAGGGCTTCTACTGTGGTGGCATCGACATCATCGTGATGTTGCTCGGCCGCCAGGGCGACCTCCTCCGGCGCACCGTACTTGCGTAGAATCTCGCCGCTGATGTGATGGTGCTTGCCCTCCATCTTGTGGGTCAGGGCCTTGCCCAGGTCATGAACCAGGGCGGCATATTTGGCTGTCTTGACGTCGGCACCGATTTCCTCGGCAATGACAGCAGCTAGGTGAGCCATTTCGGTGGAGTGCTTGAGCACGTTCTGACCGTAGCTGGTCCGGTACCTGAGTTCACCTAGCAACTGTAAAATTTCTTTGGGAATACCGATGACACCGACTTCGCGGGCAGCATCTTCGCCAGCACGTATGACGTCTTTTTCGACATTTTTCTGAGCCTTGGCGACGACTTCTTCGATGCGGCCTGGGTGGATGCGGCCGTCCTTCATTAACATTTCCATGGCTTGGCGTGCGACTTCGCGCCGAACCGGATCAAAGCTACTCAGCACTACATAGCCGGGCGTGTCATCAACCATAATGTCGACACCCGTAGCCCGTTGCAGAGCCTGGATGTTACGGCCTTCTTTGCCGATGATGCGCCCTTTCATCTCTTCGTCTTCCAGCTTGATGCTGGTGACCGTACGCTCAGCCGTGACCTCGCTGGCCATCCGTTCCATGGCGGTGGTTAGGATGAGTGCGGCCTGCTCTTCGGCGTTGTCACGGGCCTCGTTCTGAAGCTTGGTGACCAAGCCGAGCAGGTCGTTCTTGATGTCACGCTCAGTCATTTGCATCAGCTTATCTGCAGCCTCGGCCTTGGTCAGCTTAGCGATTTTTTCCAGTTTGTCCTGCTGCTTGGTGCGGATATCGCGGATCTCATTCTTAAGTTGTTCGACCTCGTCTTCGCTTTTGCGCAGGGATTCGTTGCGCTTGTCGAGTTCATCAAGCTTCTTGTCCAAGGTTTCCTCACGTGTGACCAGGCGTTGCTCGAGGTCTTTCAATTCTTTACGGCGGGCCTGTTCTTCTCTGCGGGTTTCGTCAACGGCTTTCTTGGTATCTTCACGGGCCTGTTCAACCAGTTTCTCGGCTTCTTTTTTGGCTTTTTGGAGTTCCTTCTTGGCTTTTTCTTCGGCGGAGCCGACGCGTTGCTTGGTAATGGCGGTACTAGCCCCAAAACCAGCAAGCAGCCCTACTATAGCGAGCACTGCTGCTAACATAATCTGTCCTTTCGGTGCAGATCAGCTTCTACCGACAATCGCTATCACTTCTCTAGTTGGCCAAGCTAATCTGTAAAGTCTAATATTTTAGGGTCAGGATTGCGCTCTCAAACTTGGCAATTCCTAATACTAGAATACTCCGCTGCCAGCCGCAGGGTCAATGTTTAGGCCGGGTAACGTGTGGCGGCGCGCCGTACTCCGGTACGACAATCTTGTCAGACTGCCCTGCTTGCAAAGCTTGACAGGACTAATCACGCCAGTTCTCCCCAGTCATAGCCACAATCGGAATCTTCAACCTATAGGCCAAA
>CAZCXO010000089.1:0-3263 GCA_964502645.1 uncultured Candidatus Saccharibacteria bacterium | reverse complement strand
AATGTAAATAAATAATTTTATGGATGAATCATCACCAACAGATCAAAACTCCTCTGTAATAACGCCACCTCCATCCCAATCTAATAGTGAACAGGGTTCGGAGCAGCCTCAAGCACCGACTTCGCCCCCGTCAACTGATACGCCTCAAAAACCAGTGGTATCGCGGAAGCCAGGTGGTAAGAAAAAAGTACTACTTGTTCTGCTCTTGCTCTTATTAATCGGTGGTGGCGCAGCAGCATACCTACTTCTAAAGTCCAATAACAATCCTGCCCCTGCTGCCACAACTGTCAAGAAAGACATCTCTGTGCTTAATGTCGGTATTCTGCAAGATGGCGGTGTACCACAGTATCCGCTGAAGTACCCATACACCAATGATTCTATCTATATAGCGCTACAGATGTTTGAAGGCTTAGTTGGCTACAAGGACCAAACCAAGGTTGTACCATTGTTGGCAGACAATTGGTCAAATCCCAATGATACTACCTGGGTGTTTAACTTACGCCAAGGTGTTAAGTTCCATAGTGGCCGGACGATGACCGCTCAAGATGTCAAGTATAGCTTGGATTACGCTGTTGCCCATCAGAAGGATAGTAGTGGCAGCACTTCGACATTCTATATAACCAGCCCGATTAAACAAGTTACCGTGTCAGGACCTTACCAGGTGACGGTTACCACTAACAGCCCGGATGCAGTCCTGCTGAATCAACTAAGCCTGATAGGTATTATTGACTCTAAGGCTACCCTGGGTGATTACAATGCTGGTACTGGTCCATATATTGTCAAAGCCGGTACTACCCCTTCGGATAGCTCAATAGATCTGGCCGCTTTCAACAACTATTGGGGTGGTCATGTTTACACGCGCGAAGTCAAGATTACCCTGGATACGGATCAAGATAAATTAGCCGCTGATGCTGCCAACGGTAAATTTGATCTATCTGGGTACTTCAATAATAGTCAACTTAGCAAGATCGGTTCCAAGACCTATGGTGTGCCTGATCAGGGTCTCAACTACATTGGTATAAATGCTAATAAGATTAACTCACCCTTGCATACACTAGCTGTTAGGCAAGCCATTGCCAGTGCTCTGGATATTCCTGCTATCCTAAAGGCCGGTGGCTTACAGGGTCAGCAAGCCAGTCAGCTTGTACCGCTAATTCTGCCTGGTCATAATCCTGCCATCAAGAATACTCCCTACAATCCAGATAAAGCCAAGCAGTTACTGGCTGGCGTCAGCAATGCCAATACACAATTAACTTTCGCCTACCCCTCTGCTAATTCGCCTCAAGTGACAGAAATGGTTAAGGAGCTTAACGCAGTTGGTTTTAATATCAAGCCCATTTTAGTTTCTGACTTTGGTGTTTTCCTTGATGACATAACTGCAGGTAAATATGATCTGTTTACAGCCTCTGACACAAGCGCGACAGTTGATGGTCTGGATATCTTGACTGACCTACTTAAAGGCTTTCAGACCTATGGCAATCCACAGGTTGACAGCCTGTTAACCAAGGCTGGCAGTACCTTGGATCCAGCCACACGCATCAAGGATATGCAACAAATTGCCACGATTGTATCGAATGAAGCAGGCATAATACCGTTGTACACACAGACCCGCACATTTGCTTTGACCAAGCCATATATCATAAAGGCTGACTTGCCAAGTCTATTTACCAGCGCCTACTTCTGGCAGGTATACCAAAAATAGTACTGCTCTAATGTACAATTACTGTTCCGCCTTGCTTATTGAGGTTCGGTTTGGCGGCCGTAGGGGCGGGTGCCGTAGCCTTTGATGCTCCGGTGACCAAGGTGGCGGTCGAGAGATTTGCCGGTCAATAATTTGATAATGGTCGAGAAGCCCATGACTGAAACCAGGCCGAAACCAAGCGTCACCAGGAATTCCTGGCGGGTCATGTCTCTTTCGAGCAGGGTGGTTACTGGTGGCTTATCCATGTGAACGGGTTATTAAATATTATGCCCTGTCTTGGCTTTTTTCTACTTCCTGTTTGTTGTCATTCAGGTCGCCCTGGATGCCTTTGCGCAGTTCACGCATCGACTCACCTAAACTTTTTGACAGTTCAGGCAACTTCTTACCACCGAATAATAGCAATACGATTGCCAGTATTATTATTAGTTCGGGTGCGCTGAAGTCTAAAAATGCGAAGTTACTTAGCATATTTACCTCACTTATTTTTTAATTTTTATCTATACCGTGTGGTATCATAAGCATGATAATTATAGCTCTCTAAAAGCAAACATGCAACACCTATACGAAATCAGGATAGTGGGGCGGACCGATGGTAGCGGCCTGTACGGCCGATCAACATATGGTGGTGACGCGGCCGCCAATTCACCGGCAAATACAGGGGTTTTGACCAATACGGGTTTTGACATAATACTGGCAATAACGATTGCCGCCAGTCTGATTTTTGCTGCTTTGGTAATAAGATTTTGGAAACGGTCCAAAAAGTCCGCCAGCAGCTAGCCATTTAGTAAAATCTGGTTAGCGTTGGAGTTTAGCAGTATCAGCAGCAAGATGCTCAGGATCAAAATCGTCAGCAGTAGCCAGAATCTGGTTTTTTCACTCATAGGCTTTGCTCCTGATTGGCGACTACGACCAGCCGGTTCTTGGGCCACCACAGAGGTGTGCAGGTAAACAGCGTTAACCTCGATTCATCTGTCCGATTCTCAATGGATGTGTCATTGGGCGGAACCACTCTTATGGTCGCAACTTTGTAATAATAGGTTTTGTTATGCCAGACGACACCGATATCGTCGCCGACTTTGACCTTATCCAGATAGTAAAAGACTCCGCGCGGATCGGTGTAGGTGAAACGGTGGCCGATCAGCACCATGTTGCCTCTCTTGTCCGGGTTGCTACTACGCGGCCAGCGCCAGATACCGGAGTTAAGGATGTCGTATTGTTTAGAAACAGGCCCTTCCAGAATCGGCTGGTCCAATAACATGCTTGGAATGATGATGTGGTCGAGCTGAGAAAACGGCGTTTTGGCTGGTGCGGATTCAAGTTGATGCTGGAGGGAGCGGCGCTTAGATTGATGCAGGTGAAATAACAGGTTCGGTAGCAGTGGCGCGGCGATGATGTAGGTGTTAATCAGTATGATAAGTCCCAACAAGAGATTATTGATAGAACTGAGCTTCATGATGGGACGAATTAACTCATCTGTCGCACGTCATCAATCCTGAAACGCCGTGGTGCCGTCCTGGGCAGCAATTCATGCTGAACCGTACAACTGATGACACCTTTCGTC
>CAZCXO010000088.1:0-3364 GCA_964502645.1 uncultured Candidatus Saccharibacteria bacterium | reverse complement strand
GGAGAAAGCCGTACTTGAAGCGGGTTTACGCCACTCGGTCGAACTCTCCTCCTCCCTGGCAGCGGACCCCGCCGTCAATGACGGTGAGATCCGTCAGGCTTTCGTGGATGATATCCACCTCTTCCCCTTTCATGTTTACCGGACTATCGGATGGCGTCGAGGTGAGTCTGACTCGTTTCGCCGTCGCCGAAGAGTTGGTCGCGTTCGAGGACGAGCTCGGCCCACTTCAGGTGGGTAGCGCGCTCGTCCATCTTGCCATTGACGCCTTTGACGGCGGTGTCCTTCTGGACGATTTCGGTCGCCGAGGCCAGATCGGTCTCGGAAACCTTGTACATGTCGCGAATGATGCGGATGTGGCGGGGATGGATGACCGTCTGGCCATACAGCCCGTTCATCATGTTGTGGCGGACCTCCTTGCGAAGGAGCTCGTCGTACCTGGGTGCGAAGCACTCGAATACCGGAGCGGTGACCGTGAAGCCAGCCAACCCGCGGAACTCGTTGATGATGTCGTGGATCACGTTGCCCACAGGCGTGTCATAGACCGTGAAGGTGTTATCATCCCGGCGGATGCCGAGATGTCCCATCAGGTCGTTGGCGCCGATCCGCAGGCAGTCGATCATGCCCCTGTAGCCGTCGCTAGTTAGGACCATCCGCAAAGTTTCGCGGAAGTGGCGGTCCATCGTCAGCGGCGACTCCAAGATGGGCATTAGCCGAAAACCGGTGCCCTGTAGCTGGTCCGCGTATTGTGGGAAGCTGGCAGGGTCGGTCTTTGGGATGACAAAGCCGCGCAGCCTTTCGGCGAACGGCATCTCCATGACGCGAGCCAGAAGCTCAGGGTTCCGGACACGGACGTAGCTGGTCACCTTGCTTTCCGGCTCCATGCCTTCGAGCACGGTTTCCAGCCTGCGAAGCGCTTCGGGGACGTCATCCTCGCGGATTGAGTCCTCAGTGCACATCACGATCCGGTAGGCCGCCAGATTGACGGCTTTTCCACGCCGGTTGACCAAGTTGATCAACTTATCCAGCGCTGTTGTGGCGGGTGTGTAGAGCGTGGGGTGGAGAACTGATCTGCTCACCTCCCCTCCTTTCGGGTCGGGTTCTGAGAAGCCTCACATACCAGATCGAAGACTTCCGAATAGCGCGGCATTTGGCCATAGCCTTCGTCCGCGGCAGCTTCGTAGAGATCGATGATCTGGTAACGATCGAGCTGGTCAAGGAATGCCTGCACCTCGGACGGATCCGATTGCAGGACGTACTTGACCGCTCGGGTAGTCAGATTGAACTGGTCCTTCTGGTTCATTAGGCGCAGCAGGTCGTCGAGACCTTTAACCGCCCAATGGTTTAGCCGGTCCTCAAGCTCGGGACTGCTAAGTGCCACCTCGGGGTCCAGGCGTACCAGGTTGACGATTGTGGTGCTAAGCACCGGCACGTCTTCCAGGAGCGCCAGGACTGACCGCTCGATCGAGCCGGTAATCCGGATGTCATCAATCAGGACGACGTGCCGGCCGGCGAAATCGGCGGAGTCCAGGTAGCGCTTTTTTTCGGCGTTCCGCTGATCGCGGAGATGCGCCGGTAGCGTCCCATAGTCGCCTTCGGCCAAACGGTGCTGGTAGATGTAGGAGTAACTAGTCGGAAAACCGGCGGTACGCAAGTGGCGTTCGGCAGTGATGGCCAGAGTCCGCGCTGCGTTCGGCACACGCTTGTAAGGCGTGCCGGTAACGACAATCGGTTCCTGGCTATCGGAGTCTGCGAAGTACTCCGTGAGCAGTTCGGCAATCGCCGAACCGTAGCTCTCGGCGGCATCGCGCCGCCCGTACTTGAACTGGCTGTAGCCGGCATGATCGAACGGCAAAGCCGTCCGTGAGCCGGTTACTACGAACTCCCCGTCGATGACGGTCAGTTCGTACAGCGCCATCGTGTTGTGAACACGCTGTGGCGTTTGTATGGTCATCTCGTCTCCTCGGGGAAGTTTTGTTGGTCGGGTTGTTAAAAAGCTATCTATCCGTCAGGTTTTACGGGCCCACCCAACCAAAGAAACTGATAGTTAAATATATTAAACAGAATTTAATTGTCTTTGTCAATGGTACTAACAGATGCGAGTTTAGTAATTAAGTGAAGTTAGGGCTTCTCTTGTGGCCATCTTAGTGATGGTTAGCAATACGTCTTCATGGTGCTGCAGTATGTCATCTGGAACCGCTTCATGGCTTACCAGCTTCGCCCAGCCGCTTATGACACCGAAACCGCCATCTTCGCCGTATACTGCCCCGCCGGCCGGCCGGGGGTTGATTTCTAGGATTTTCCACTCCGAGTTCGTATCAAGCATGTATTGGACGTTAGTGATCCCATGTAGCGCCAGTTTCCCGACTAAGGTACGGGCATGCTCGACCACAGGATGTTCAGACTGTACCCGCTCAGTGTTCCTATCCAATTTCGTGCGAGCGGCATGTATAAGCGGTTGGCCTCGCCAAGATAGTAAATCGACGCTAACCTCGGGACCGGGCAGCCAGTCCATGACTAACAATTTTTTCGGCCCGTTTTTGGCCTGCTCAATCTCTAACGCCTTAAAATATACTTCCGGATGGATCTCCCTATCATACGGATCGTGTATAAAAGGAACCTTTGGGGTCTCGGTCAGTTTCCAATATCCTTGGCCACTGACTCCTTCAAGAGGCTTCACGCACACCTCTTTTCCTTGTTCGCGACGCCTCTCATACTCCTCAGCGACCTCTTCGACGCCGACGGCTTCGGCGGTATCTGCGCTATAGGGGTCATCTCCCAGCCAGTCGGTGAACTTCTTTTTATCCTCCAGCAATGCGATGATCTCCGGTGCAGCCGCGGCATGCACCTCGCAGGCCACATTATCTAAATTGAAACGTGCGCTGCTTTGGGCCCACATAGCATCTATACCGTGTACCGAAATAAGTTTATTCAAGGCCGTGATGCCCTCAGAAGTTGCTAAAGATGGGTATGCCAGGCTGGGAGCCCCTTCAACCGGATATTCGGGTGTTCCAAAGAAAGTCAAAGCTGGCGCGGCCTTAATCATCCTTGACGCGACTCTTCGCAAACCATGGCCGCGTTCCATTAAAACATTGACATCAGACTCGGGGCTCTTCATATGGAATATGATTTTAAAACATTTCAATGTTTATTTCAAGTACTGTCTAGCCAAGAAGCACACCCTACTGAGCTATTGACAGTAGTGAGCGGATGTCCTATAATGATAGTTGAAGTCGAAAGGCTTTGGCCGCTCGGAGGCATACAGTGACTTCCCCGCGGTTCACCGAAACAGCATTGCCCAAAACTAGGTAGAGGATAATCGTATCAACACCTCACCGGCAGACTAAGCAATCGCGCACTAAGGCGA
>CAZCXO010000087.1:0-3525 GCA_964502645.1 uncultured Candidatus Saccharibacteria bacterium | reverse complement strand
TACACGGTCTTTGACAGCGGTGTCGTTCATAATTACTTCGACAGCGAGTATGAGTCCAACACGAGTAATGAGCGTATCCTTCGTAAGGTAGCCGAGAAGTCCTACCTGCCGACCAACCAGCGTCTGCTACAGCTCCTTAAGGACAACCCGGACTTTAAGCTCAGCTTGTCAATAACGGGGGTGATACTCGAACAATTGGAGCGCTGGTTCCCTGAAGCCCTGGCTTCTTTCCAGGCTCTGACCGACACCGGGCGCGTCGAAATCATCGGTGAGACCTACCACCACACGCTGGCCTTCTTTTACTCGCGGCCGGAGTTCGAGATCCAGGTCGACATGCACAAGCACAAGATCCAGGAGATCTTTGGCCAGACGCCAACCGTTTTCCGTAACACTGAGCTGGCTTATAACAATGATCTGGCCCAATGGGCCGACCGAGCCGGTTACAAGGGTATTTTGGCCGAAGGCTGGGATCCGGTGCTGGGCTGGCGCAGCCCCAACTATCTTTACCAACCGACATACACAGAGAATCTGAGATTACTGCTCAAGAATTACCGCTTGAGTGATGACATCGCCTTCCGGTTCGGCGACAGCAACTGGAGCGAGTGGCCGCTGACGGCCGACAAGTTCTCGCATTGGCTGAGTGAGGACCATAAGGCCGAACTGTTTAATATCTTCGTGGATTATGAGACTTTCGGTGAGCACCAATGGGATGAATCGGGTATTTTCGGCTTCCTGGAACACCTACCGGTCGAATGGCTCAAGACTGAGGGCCACACCTTTAAGACCGCCAGCCAGGCTATAGACGCCTATGAACCGGCTGACCGTATAGACGTGCCTCAAACCGTAACCTGGGCGGACACCGAGCGTGACTTGTCGGCCTGGTTGGGCAATGCCATGCAAGGCGAAGCCATCAGCTTGCTGTACGGTATCGAGGATAAGATTGTTAGCACCGGTGACCTGGCCTTGATCGAGGATTGGCGAAAGTTACAGACATCGGACCATTTCTATTACATGTGTACCAAATGGTTCAACGATGGCGACATCCATGCTTATTTCAGCCCCTATGACACACCATATGAGGCTTACATTAACTTCATGAACGCGTACCGCGACCTGCAGTTCCGACTAGGTGAAAAGGGCGTAACGGTATGAGGGGGGTCCAGGGTGGGACGGCCAGTCGTACTCAGTAACGGACAACTGTTTGTCGGATTGGACGAGAACGGCCTTGTCCATGACTTTTACTATCCTTATGTCGGCCTCGACAACCTGACTAACGCCCGTTCCAGCCAGCACAAGATCGGCGTCTGGGTGGATGGCCAGTTCAGCTGGACGGATGACGGTTCGTGGCAGATCAGCGTCGATATCGAACAGGATGCCATGATCAGCAATGTCCAGATGAAGTCTACCACCCTAGGTATCACGATAGATTTTCTGGACTTCGTCGATATGGAATATAACGCCTTGGTCCGCTGCATGCGACTGACCAACGAGCACGATCAGGAGCGCGATATCAGGTTGTTCATGCATCAGGTTTTTCAGATATCAAGGGCCGGCCGGGCCGATACGGCCCTGTTTGTGCCCGAAGACGATTATATTCTGGACTATAAGGGACGGTGCTGCCTGTTGATCGCCGGCCGGACCGACGACGGCCAGACTTTCGACCAATACGCCGTCGGCAGCTACAACCTCGAGGGCAAGGCCGGCACCTTCAAGGACGCCGAGGACGGTGAACTATCCGATAATGCCGTTGAGCATGGCGGTGTGGACAGCGTTGTCCGGTTCCGCAAGAAAACGTCTGGACATGGCACTTTCAACGTCGATTATTGGGTGGTGGCCGCCAACAGCCAATCCGACGCTCAGGTCGCCCACACCTATCTCAAGTACTATCCGATTACCAAACGGCTGGAACAGGTCCGCGAACACTGGCAGGATTGGCTAAGGCCTGCCGCCAGCCAGTTGGACCGTATACCAGCCGAGACGATTCCGCTGACCCACAAGAGCCTGCTGGTCATCAAGGCCCATTGCGACGCCCGCGGCTCGGTATTGGCCAGCGGTGATTCCAGCATATTCAATTATGGCCGCGACTACTACTGCTATTGCTGGCCGCGTGACGCTGCCTATGCTATCTGGCCACTTATCAGGTTAGGCATCTACGAAGAAGCCAAGCACTTTTTTGAGTTTGCCCGCGACACCATGCATCGTGACGGCTACCTGATGCACAAATACCAGCCTGACCGGGCTATCGGCAGCACCTGGCACCCCCTCGTCCACAACCGTCGCAAAGAGTTAGCTATCCAGGAGGACGAAACCGCCGGCGTGTTATTTATGATCGGCGAATATTACAAGTACAGCCATGACAAGAATCTGGTCATGAACTTCTATCACACCTTTATCAAACCCTGTGCCAGCTTCATCGCCAGCTTCATTGACGATGCTACAAACCTGCCACACGCCAGCTATGACCTGTGGGAAGAAAAATTCCTGACGACCACCTATACTGCCTGCACCGTCATCGCCGGGCTGGAGTCATCAGCCGATATGGCCACGGTCGTCGAGCAGCCGGACGATGCGGTCGTTTGGCAACGGGCGGCTGACCGCATCCGCAGCGCCATGGACGACCATCTCTATCACCCAGACGGCTACTACAGAAAGGGCTATTTGCTCCAGTCAGATGGCAGCATACAATATGATGACACCCTGGATATGTCCAGCTTTTTCGGCCTGTTCATGTTCGCACAAGCTGACCTAGATGACCCCAAACTCCTCAGCACCCTCAAGCATGTCGAAAACCGACTGCTTAACAAGACGCCGATCGGTGGTGTTATCCGCTATGAGCATGACAATTACTTCTTGGCCAAGCACCAATACCCAGGTAATCCCTGGATCGTATGCACGCTTTGGCTGGCCCAGTATTACAAGGCCGCTGGCAGAGCCAATGAGGCCGCCAAATTACTGGAATGGGCCGACGCCCGGGCCTACCCTAGCAGTGCCATGAGCGAACAGTTTGACCCGGACACCGGTGTCTCGCTTGGTGTCACACCGCTGGTCTGGAGCCACGCCGAAACCGTCAACACGATCCTGGATTTAAGCAAGAAAAGTTAGCGTTTGGGGGCTTCGTTCCGGCCGAGATTCTTCTTGGTTTCTGTGAATAAGATGTGCTTGCGCAGTTTGGGGCTGTACTTACGCAAGGCCAATTTGTCAGGCGTGTTCATTGTATTTTTGGTCGTATAATACAAACGCTCGCCGGTTTCTGCCGCCACGAGACCGATGATCTTACGCTTATCGCCTTTCTTTGCCATATTATTGCTAGTTTAACAGATACGAAACAGATTGTAAACGTACAAATAAAAATACCGGTTAATTACGCCGGTATTTTTATTCCTCTTGCAAGAAGGACTTTTGCAAGTGTATTTCTTTTGGATTTACGCTTACCAAATAATGCTAATCCTTAGTCTCAAATTTGTCAACAGTGGAGCCGCCTGTCGGATTCGAACCGACGACATTCAGTTTACAAAACTGACGCTC
>CAZCXO010000086.1:0-3560 GCA_964502645.1 uncultured Candidatus Saccharibacteria bacterium | reverse complement strand
TAGTCTAGACCTTCAAGGTGTCAGCGACCGCAAGCAGGGCCGTTCCAACCACGGCACCAAAAAGGGCAGCAAATAATGCCACGTAAGAAGACAAAATCACTGATAAGGGATATTCAACCAGACAGGATGTATAACAGCGTGCAGGTGCAGCGTTTGATTAACCGCGTTATGCTTAACGGCAAGAAACAGCTGGCCGAGCGCCTGGTATACGGTGGTATGCAAAAGGCTGCCAACAAGCTCAAAGTCGACAATCCGCTAGATGTATTCGAGCAAGCCATGAAGAACATCCAACCGCATATGGAGACCCGTTCCCGCCGGGTCGGTGGTGCTAACTACCAGATCCCGTTCGAGGTCAAGGGCCAGCGCCAACAGCACTTGATGACGATGTGGTTTGTAGCCGCTTGCCGCGCCCGTGGCGGCATGAGCATGCTGGACCGCATAGCCCTCGAACTTCAAGACGCTTACAACAACCAAGGTACCGCAGTTAAGAAGCGCGAAGATGTCCACAAGATGGCCGACGCCAACCGCGCCTTCGCTCACTTCGCCCGGAGTTAATTATGTCCAGGCATTCATTTACGGCAGAACAATCAATACAGGCAATGGATTTGCTCGCTCAGAGTTTTATAATTTATCCCATACCAGATGTGGAGCCTCCAGATGCTTCGAAGATGGGTCAGTTCTTATTGCAACATCCACAATACGTTTATGGCGGAGCCTATGATTCAATTGCTATGCATTTGGCGTTAGACAAGGGTTTGATTGATGTTCTTACCCCTGATCGTCAAGGTTTAGCAACTAGCTTGATCGCAACAATACTCTCGGAGCAAGATTTAAAAAGTATTGCCGGGATTAACTAAATGGCAACTAAGAAAGCATCCATAGATAAGATTCGCAATATCGGCATTATCGCGCATATCGATGCCGGTAAGACGACCACGACCGAGGGCATCCTGTACCGGACCGGCTTGAAGCATAAGATCGGCGCGGTGCATGAGGGTGAGACGACCACAGACTGGATGGCCCAGGAACGTGAGCGCGGTATTACGATCGTGTCAGCTGCTGTGACCTGTTACTGGAAGGATCATCAGATTAACATTATCGATACGCCAGGTCACATAGACTTCACAGTTGAAGTAGAACGTTCATTACGGGTGTTGGACGGTGCCTGCGTGGTCTTCGATGGCAAGATGGGTGTCGAGAGCCAGTCCGAGACAGTTTGGCGCCAGGCTGACAAATATGGCGTGCCGCGTATCTGTTTTATCAACAAGATCAACCAGACTGGCGGCGATTTCTACAAGTCGCTGGATACGATCCATGCCCGCCTGAGCAAGCGGGCCTTCCCGATTCACCTGCCGATCGGTTTTGAGCAGTCCATTAATGGTGTAGTCGATCTGGTCAACATGAAGGCCTACACGTACAAGGAATTCACAGACCATGAGTTGGTAGAGGGTGAGATTCCCGAAGATATGATGGACAAGGTCAAGAAGTACCGTTCGCTATTGGTTGAGAATGCAGTTGCAGAGGACGAAAAGATGCTCGAAAAGTACTTTGAAGTCGGCGAAGAAGGCCTCAACACTGAGGAAGTTAACCAGGCTATCCGCAGCGCTGTTTTGACTGGCAAGTTCTTTGCCGTCACTGGTGGTGATGGCCGCGGCGTCATCGTAGAAAAGGTGCTGGACGCTGTCAACGAATTCCTGCCTAATCCGCTAGACCGCGGCAGCACCTGGGGCACTCACCCCAAGACCGGCGACGAGATTGAGCGCAAGCCAGACGAAAAAGAGCCGTTCGCTAGCCTGGCCTTTAAGATTACGACCGATCCGTTCGTTGGCAAGTTGGCTTACTTCCGGGTTTATTCCGGCAAAATCGTGGCGGGTAGCTATGTTCTGAACAGTTCCACTGGCGAGCGGGAACGTGTCGGCCGCATCGTCCGCCTGCAAGCCGACAAACGCGAGGACGTCGAAGAAGTCAATGCCGGTGACATTGCTGCCATCGTAGGCCTTAAGGGCACCACTACCGGCAACACTCTTTGCGACCCCAACAATCCAATCGTATTAGAGAGCATCACCTTCCCGGAGCCGCCGGTCAGCATTGCGATTGAACCCAAGACCAAGGCCGACCAGGAAAAGATGTCTCTAGCCATGCAACGCCTAGCCGAGGAAGACCCGACTTTCCGTATCCGCGTTGATGATGAAACCGGCCAGACCATTATCTCGGGCATGGGCGAGTTACACTTGGAGATCATCGTGGACCGCATGAAGCGCGAGTTCAAAGTCGAGGCCAACATCGGCCAGCCGCAAGTAGCGTACCGCGAAACCATCCGCAAGGATGGCGTCGAAGTGCAGGGCAAATTCATCCGTCAATCAGGCGGCCGCGGCCAGTACGGTGATGTCTGGCTGCGCCTCAGCCAGAACGAAGCCGGCCAAGGCTTCGAGTTCATCAATGCTATTAAAGGTGGAGTTGTGCCTAGCGAATATATTCCGGCTGTCCGCAAGGGCATCGAAGAAGCCATGAGCAACGGTGTTGTCGCCGGCTATCCTGTGGTTGATATCAAGGCCGAGCTCTATGATGGCTCATACCACGATGTCGACTCCTCAGAGATGGCCTTCTCTATCGCGGGCTCAATGGCCTTGCAAGAGGGTGTCAAAAAAGCCCAACCCACCCTGTTAGAACCGATTATGAAGGTTGTCGTTGTAACGCCTGAGAGCTTCATGGGCGACGTCATCGGTGACCTTAATTCCAAGCGTGGCCGCATTGAGTCCATGGAAGACCTTACAGCTGGTGTCAAGGAAATCACTGCCTTTGTGCCGCTGGGCGAAATGTTCGGTTACACCACCAACCTGCGCAGCTCCACTCAGGGCCGGGCTAGCTCATCCATGGAACTCGACCACTACGCCGACGTTCCCAACCACGTCGCCGACACCATCATCGCCAAAAACGCCAAGTAAATTTGCTTTGAGAACTCCAGGATGAATTGGAAGCATTATCAACGACAGGCTGAAACCGTGCCGATACTGCCGCACAATGTGGAAATTTTGCCAGAGCCCTACACAGATGAAGGCAAGGGCGTAATCAAGGTCTTCAGCGTCTATAAAGGATTGGAAGACAGCCCTGATCCGTACGCCAATTATCATGCCTATGTATCTGTTGAGGAGATGGGTTTACCGAGTAGCTTCACTAAACACTCAACAATGGTTTTGGGGAAAGTAGGCAATGAGATTCCACTTTTTAGAAAAGTTGCCGGATTGATAGGGCCTTTTGGTATTGAAATGGCTTTACAGACTCCGCGCATACAATTTGCGGCTTGGAGAGCAAGTAGATTGGTGGGGAGAAGGCTTCGGGCAATAGAACAAGCTACGCAGGAACATAAAAATTTCTAGTAACTATTTACAAACTCTAAATCTTTCTCTATACTACCGGGGTAACTTGTGTGGGTTCTGTTATACCTATGCAAAAGTCATTACTAAGCCATTATCAATAATAAGGAGTTAAGAATATGGCAGATACATTTGACCGCAGCAAGCCGCACGTCAACGTCGGCACCATGGGCCACGTCGACCACG
>CAZCXO010000085.1:0-3646 GCA_964502645.1 uncultured Candidatus Saccharibacteria bacterium | reverse complement strand
TGGCCTTCTTGGCGGCGCCTTCTTCGACGGTGCGGTAACCGCGGCCGACTTCGACTACTAAATCAACTGTGAGTTTGGCTCTGGCCTCGTCCATGGTAGCAACAACCTGTTCTGGGTTGACGATTTCGACGTCGGCGTTGGTCTGGATGTCCTTGGCCGTGACCATGCCCTTGCCGGACTTGACGATACGGAGGTGCTGCGGCTCGCTGCCATAAACCCGGAAACGGATGGACTTGAGGTTGAGCATGATATCGACGATGTCTTCTTTGACGCCAGGAACGCTTGTGAATTCATGGGTGACGCCTTCGATCTTGAAGGCCGTGACGGCAGCACCGGCGATGCTGGAGAGCAGGACGCGTCGCAGGCTATTGCCTAGGGTCATACCATAACCGTTATGCAACGGTTCAACGGCAAACGAGGCGCTGGTGGCGCTGTGGTCGTCGACTTTGACGAGGCTCGGGGTGTGAATGGTACTTGACATGTGCTCTCCTTGTTAGCGTGAGTAGTACTCTACGATTAATTGTTCATTGATATCGGGCTCGGCGTCGGTGCGAGATGGGGCGGCGGTTACCGCCAGGGTGACCTTCTTGCGGTCGACTTTCAGCCAGGCCGGTATCTCGCTGGGCACCGGGCTGACATCATCTAGCTTCTTGAAATACTCGCTTTTGAGGCTGTGCGGCCGCAAACTGAGCTTGTCACCGGCCTTAAGCCTTATGGACGGTACGTCGACACGGGTGTCGTTCAGCATAAAGTGGCCATGTGTCATCAATTGTCGGGCAGCCCGGCGGCTGGGCGCGAAGCCAGCGCGGTAAATGGCGTTGTCAGCCCGTTGCTCAAGCAACTGCAGCAGAATCTGGCCGGATTGGCCTTTCTGGCGGCTGGCTTCTTTCATCAGGTTGCTGAACTGCCGTTCCAGCAGGCCGTACAGGCGCTTGACCTTTTGCTTTTCACGTAATTGCAACGAATACTGACTGGCCTTGGCAGGACGCCGTCCGCCGCGGGTGCCGGCTGATTCGCCGGGCTTGGTGGTGCGCTTGACCAGGGCTTTGTGAGCCTTGGGGTGCAAGGCATAGCCTTCGCGGCGGCTCATCTTGACAATGGAACCTCTGTCGCGTGCCATTAGATCCGCCTTGCTTTCCGCGGCCGGACGCCACCATGTGGAATCCCGGTCACATCCGTAATACTCTCGACTGCTATATCCATGCCGCTCAGTACCCTGATAGCCGCGTCACGGCCCAGGCCGATACCCTTGATTAAGATTGTGGCCTTGGTGAAGCCGAATTGCTGCTTGGCGGCTTGGGCAGCCCGCTCAGCGGCCACCTGGGCAGCGTAGGCAGTTCCCTTCTTGGAGCCGCGGAAGCCGCAGGCGCCGGCGCTGGAGGTAGTCAAAACATTACCGCTGTTATCCGTAAAAGTCACGATGGTATTATTAAATGTCGCTAGGACATGGACCTGGCCGCTGGGCACGTTACGCTTGGCCTTCTTTTTCTTAGGCGCCTTTTTGACGGGAGCCTCGGCCTCAGCATTATCAGCCGAAACCCCAACCAGGGCGTCTTTAGCCCGTACTTCTGGAGCTTCAGCTTCAACTACAGCCGTGGTTTCGTCATCTGCCATGATTATGTCTTAGAAGCTACTTTCTTAGCGGTGCCACCGACGGTGACTTTCTTACCGCGCCGGGTACGGGCATTGGTCTTGGTACGCTGGCCGCGTGACGGCAAACCGGAAGTGTGGCGCTGGCCACGATAAGCCTTAATATCTTTAAGCCGCTTGATATTGCCAGCTACGATCCGCTGCAATTCGCCCTCAACCACGAGATCAGCGCTGATGATGTCCTGTATACGGGCGATTTCGGCGTCAGTCAGATTCTTGACACGGGTGGTCGGTTCGACCTTGGCCCGTGACAAGATATCATGTGAGGTCTTAGGACCTATACCGAAGATGTAGGTCAATGCCACCCAGACCTGTTTCTCGGCCGGAATCGTAATACCGCTAATCCGCGCCACTAGCCTTGCCTTTGCTTGTGCTTAGGTTTGTACTTGTTGATAACATAAAGCCGCCCTTTACGGCGGACAATTTTGTCATCTGGACTGATTTTCTTGACACTGGCACGCACTTTCATGCGGATCATTCTCCTTTCAAGAGAGTGACTCACTGCTCTTAAAATTAACCTTTGCGATAGGTGATTCTGCCCTTGGTAAGATCGTAAGGGGTCAACTCGACCGTAACGCTGTCGCCAGGGACGATCCGGATAAAATGTTTCCGCATCTTGCCGGCGACGTGAGCTATAATCTTATGGCCGTTCTCCAACTCCACTCGAAATTGGGTGCCCGGAAGCGTTTCGACTATCGTTCCCGTTAATTCGATTACTTCCTTATTGGCTGCCATATATAACTACTGGCAACAATTATAGCACTTGCCACAACTATCTGTAAAGTGTTTTCTTAGGGAAAATTGTGGTTATTTTCAACCCTAATTATAGCCCATTTATTTACCCGGTCAACCCAAACAAGAATGAGGAGGCATCGGGTCGGATTTTCGAACTATTTTGATTTGGAGTCTTTGCCGCGGCGGAGGAGGCGTTGGCCGAAGCGGAGGCGGCGGCTCATAGTAGCAGCGTCGGCGGCAGATACCGTGTCATAGAAAAAGTCGGGTTGGGAGTATTGGTCGTAAGTGACCATTAAGGCACGCGATTCGACGGCGCGGAGGGTCTGGAGCGCGACGGAGACCAAGATCAGGACACTGGTGCCGCCGAGGGTGATGCTGGTATTGATGAAAGCCTGGGCGATAACCGGCAGGACCGCCAGGATACCGAGGCTCATTGCACCGAAGAAGGTCAGGCGGTTAACGATCTTGCTCAGGTACTTCTCAGTCTGGTCGCCGCCCCGCACGCCTTCTATAAAACCACCCTGCTTATGCAGGTTCTCAGCAATCTCTTTGGAATTGAAAGTGATACTGGTGTAGAAAAAGGTAAACGTAAACACCAGCAAGAAGTAAGTCAGGGGATAAATATAGGCTTTCAAACCTTCGGTGGCGAAAGTCTGGGCCGAAGGGTTTTGGAACCATCTCGCCAAGTTAGCGCCGATATGGGCCAAGTGCGGGTCATGGTTACCACTCAGCAACTGGCCGACAAAGCTGGGCACGCTTAAGAACGCCACCGCGAAGATGATCGGCACCACGCCGGCGGTTATCATTTTGACCGGCAGGACCGTGGTGATACCGCCGTATGTGCGATTGCCCTGGACGCGTTTGGCATAATTGACAGTAAGTTTACGCGCCGCCTCGTTAAGCATCACGACTATCCAAGTCACTATCAGCACTGATGCCAGGATGATAACGCTGGTTATAAATGCACCTTTATTAATGGGTAGGCTGTACCCGAAAACGCTCCAGTGATGGCCTTTGTCGTGGATGGAATGGACGATCTCCACGATGCTGGAGGGTAGACGGCTGACGATACCGACAGTAATAATCAAGGAAATACCATTACCAACACCCTGCTCAGTTACAAGCTCGCCCAGCCACATCAGCATCATCGAACCGCCAGTCAGAGCAGCAACCATCAACAACCACTGCATGGTCGAGGCATGGGCCGTGATATCACCGATGCCGCCGATCGATTGGGCGTATTGGCGTATAAGATAGATCG
>CAZCXO010000084.1:0-3701 GCA_964502645.1 uncultured Candidatus Saccharibacteria bacterium | reverse complement strand
AACCACGATCTAGGGTTTTGGAGACCCTTATACTAGCCGTTGTACTATGCCCCTAGGCGTGCGGATAGCAGCTTTATGATACGGGAAAATAGTCGGGCTGTCATCTGTTTTCTCTTTTCAATCAGGGAAAAATCTGCTATACATGAATACTATGGCCAAGTTGTATCCCAGCAAGCCTTTTCTATTGCTGTTCTACGGATATCCGGGTTCCGGCAAGACTTATTTTGCCCGACAGTTCTGTGAGTCCGTCCAGGCCGCCCACCTTCAGGCTGACCGCATCCGCGGCGAGCTATTCGAGGAACCGCGCTATGACCAGCAGGAAAACGACATCATCAAGCAGATCATGGACTACATGGCTGGCGAGTTCCTTGGTGCCGGCATGAGTGTCGCCTATGACGTCAATGTACCCCGGCTTAACCAACGCCGCAAATTGATCGACATGGCCTACAGCTATGGCGCCGAGCCGCTACTGATCTGGTTCCAAATGGATCAGGACACTGCTTTTACGCGTAACATTAAGCGCGATCGGCGCCGGGCTGACGACAAATACGCCGCCCGTTGGGACAGAACGACCTTCGAGAGTGTTATCAGCCAGATGCAGAACCCTTCGCCGAGCGAAAACTACGTCGTCATCAGCGGCAAGCACCTGTTCAATATGCAACAAAGCCCCGTTGTCAGCCGTTTGCGGAGTAAAGGCATCATCGGTACTCAGGAAGCTAATGCCCGTGTCATCAAACCGGGCTTGGTAAACCTGGTGCCCAAAAGCCATAGCCGGATTGACAATAGCCGGCGCAACATCGCCATCCGAAACTCCTTATAATGCCAAGCCGGAACTTCACGCTGGATAATGGGCTGGTGATCGGTATTTACAAAAGGCGGGGTAACCGGCATCTGCGATTGAGCATATCTCCGGCTGGTAAGGTACGGGTGAGCATACCGAACTGGGTGCCATATCAGGCCGGAATTGACTTCGCCCGCTCCCGTCAAGCTTGGATAGCTGAACAGTCAGCCAAGCCGACTCTGTTAAGGCAAGGCCAAGCTGTCGGTAAGGGCCACCATCTTCGGTTTGTGGTTGAGCCGGGCCTGGATAGGGTCAAGTCCCAGGTCCGAGGCACTGACATAACCGTCAGCTATCCGCCAGAGTTCAACGTGAATCACCCTGAGGTTCAGGAGGCGGCTCAGGCAGCTTCGTTGCGGTCGTTGCGGACCCAGGCCAAACACCTCCTGCCGCAAAGGCTTGATAGCCTGGCCAGACAGCATGGATTCGAATATAACGGCTTGCAGATAAAACAATTGACCGGTCGTTGGGGCAGCTGCGATCAGCGCCAGCGTATTGTCCTAAGCCTGTTCCTGATGCAGTTGCCGTGGTCCCTGATCGACTATGTACTGCTTCACGAGCTGGTCCATACAAGGGTCTTACAGCATGGGCCGGAATTCTGGCGTGCCTTTGAAGCTGTCTTGTCGGATGTCAAGGCTCGTAAGAAGGAATTGCAGACGTTTCGACCCGTCCTGGCCGGCATGCCCACTGAAGTCGGATGATTGTGGCATAATAGAGCCTAATGACGCTTATGTCTAATATCCCTAAACTGGGTGGGCTCGAGCCCAAGAGCAGCCAGCTCGAGCATCAACGTCTGACAAGCCTGATCAACAGCATGGCCGACGCCGTTATTGCGGTTGATGAGGAAATCAAGATCGTTTTATATAACGGTGCCGCCCTCAATCTACTGGATGTTAACACTATCAAGGTCGGCAGCCGGCTGGAAGACCTGTTCAAACCGGTCGATAAAGATAACCAGCTTTACGATGCCACCAGCCTTGTTCGGCAAGCCAGGGTGCCTCTGACCAGTCGTGACCTGCGGCTAAGGGCGCCGGGTGACAGCTTTATCAACCTCTACCTAAGCATCGCGCCTGTCCACTTGGGCTACGGGGAAGAAGGCCAAAGGGGTTATGTGTTGCTGCTAAGGGATATCACGCGCGAAAAATCGCTCGAAGAAGAACGCGATGAATTCATCAGTGTAGTCAGCCATGAGTTGCGCACCCCGATCGCCATTGCTGAGGGCAATATCGGCAATGCGCAGTTCATCGCCGACCACAATGGCGACCCGACCGCTATCAAACAGGCGCTCAAGGAGGCTCACAACCAAGTGCTGTTCCTGGCGGACCTGATAAATGACTTGTCGACATTAAGCCGGGCAGAGAGGGGTACGCTTCATGTTGACATCGCACCCATCAACGTGTCGGCTTTGATTAGTGAGCTGATGGCCAATTATGAGCCGCAGGCCAAAGCCAAAGGACTGGCCCTCCAGACCGTGCTTGATCCTAAGCTGGAGCTGTTACAGTCCAATAAACTATATGTGCGTGAAATTCTTCAGAACTTCATCACGAACGCTATCAAGTACACAGTCAGAGGCAGTGTCACGATCAAGGCGACAGCCGAGCCTAAGGGTGTCCGTTTTGCCGTTGAAGACACTGGCATCGGGATCAGCAAAGCTGACCAGGAACGCGTGTATGACAAATTCTTTCGGTCCGAGGACTTCCGCACACGGCAATCCAACGGTACCGGCTTAGGCTTGTACGTCACGCTTAAATTGTCGCGCTTGATTCACGCCGAGCTGGATCTGCAGAGTGAGCTTAATAAGGGTTCAGTTTTTACTATTTTCATCCCCAACCTTAAGTGACCGGCTGCGCATCACTGGGATACGGATATCCCGGCCTTGCAGGCAACATCACAACTATGGCAAAACAAGCTTGAACTTTATCGCCAGAGCTGCTAGACTTGACAGCAAGGCCTACAGAAAATGTAGGTTTTTTAATTGGGAGCAAACGTGGCAGAAGAGCCTAACCAGAAGAAACGACGCGTCAAAAACCCGGAAACCTTCCGTGAGCGGGCTGCCAAGGCCACCGAAGTCAGTGAGCAGCCTAAGCGGCGGACGAGTTTGAAGCGTGTTGCGGCACAGATAGTAAAACCGATTCGTCCCCTGGGCCGAACCATTACCAAGCCATTACGTACCAAACCGGTCAGGTTGGTAGGTAAAATCATTTTCCCGGCTTACTTCCGCAACAGCTGGCGCGAACTCAAACTTGTCACATGGCCCAGCTGGAGCGAAAGCCGCCGTTTGACCACGGCAGTCTTGATATTCGCCGTAATCTTCGGCGTCGTCATCGCCGGCGTCGACTGGGGTCTCGACAAATTATTCAGGAATATATTACTTAAATAAGGAACGATATGAGCAGCATCAAACGCTATGACACCAGCAAGCAGTGGTACGCCATCCATACGTACAGCGGTTACGAAGAGAAGGTGGCCGAGAGCATCCGCCAGCGGGCCGAGTCTCTCGACATGAAGGACAAGATCTTCGAAGTCCTGGTGCCTAAGGAGAAGATGATCGAGATTAAGAACGGCAAACGCCGAGTCGTCGAGAAGCGCATTTTCCAGGGTTACGTGCTGGTGCAGATGAAACTGAGCGAGGACGCCTGGTACATCGTCCGCAACACTCCTTCTGTCACCGGTTTCGTCGGCAGCGGCACCGACCCGACACCGATTGAACAGGACGAGATTGAAAAAATCCAGAAGCGCATGGGTCTCGAGCAGCCCAAACACCGCATGGACTTCACCGTCGGCGAAGTCGTCAACATCACCGACGGTCCGTTCAAGGGCTTTGACGGCTCCATCAATGAAATCGACGCCGCCAAGGGCAAAC
>CAZCXO010000083.1:0-3732 GCA_964502645.1 uncultured Candidatus Saccharibacteria bacterium | reverse complement strand
ATGGGTCTTACCGATACCGACGCCGCCGTATAGGAACAGAGGGTTGTACTTAGTACCGGGCCGGGTGGCTATCGCCTGGCAAGCAGCAAAGGCCAGCTCGTTGCTATCGCCGACAACGAAACTGTCAAAAGTATATCGTTCGTTGAGACCTTGCTGAGCGGCTGGCTGGCTGGACGCAGCGGTCTGGCTCTGGGCATCAGTGGTTGTGCTAGCCGCCTGGGCATACTTGATTTGGCGGGCGGACTGGGAGGTCGCTACCTTATATTCGATTTTCTTGGCTACCAAACCGTTCTTGGCCAAAGTCTTGGCGATCAAGTCCCCGTATTTCAGTTCCAGATGCTGCCGTATAAAAATGTTAGGAACACCGACGATAGTCATTTCCTCAGACTGCTGCATAAGGGAGGTATTCTTAAACCAAGTAATAAAGCTGCCGTGAGACACCGACAATTCAATCTCCCCCAAAACCGCCTGCCATAAGGCGTCCTGCTGCATTTTCCCTCCGTGTAAGACCTAATATACGCGACTTGCCCGCAGTTTTCCACACCCTGGACCGGCTTTATTTTGGTTGAGCAGCCCGAAACACAGCACCGGAGTTCAGTTATACACAGGCTTCCCTCTAATCTGTTAATGTGTGGACAATCTACAAGTTTCCGTGGAAAACCGGCTGGAATCAGTGCGTAATTATTGTCAAAACCACATGCTAGCCGCCTGCGCGATTATTATGCTTCTTGCCACAAGCAAAAATCGGAACCGACTCCTTTCGGTATATAAAAATAAAAGTGCTGCAACTCTTTACAAACAGGGGTAACATCGCTATAGTTGTCTGGACTATGCCGAAACGCACTTACCAACCCAAGAAACGGTCGCGGGCCCGCGAACACGGCTTTTTTAAGCGAATGTCCAACACCAGTGGCCAGAATGTCCTCAAGCGCCGCCGACTCAAGCGCCGCGCCAAACTGTCGGCTTAAACTATGATTGGCAGCCGGCACCGGTTCCATGGCCAAGCCGGCCTGAGAGCCGTTTACCAACGCGGCCAAACTGTGCGCAGGCCGATGCTAAGCCTCAAGTTCGCGCGACGGGAGCCAGGCCGGCCCTACCGGCTGGCCGTCGTCGTCAGCCGTAAGGTCAGCAAATCGGCCGTTCGGCGTAACCGCATCCGCCGCCGCCTTTATGAGCAGGTCAGGCAGAGCCAGGTCGAGATCGCCGGCGGCACCGACATGGTCATCACGGTTTTCGACGAGCGTCTGGCTGACCTGCCACCGACCAAGCTCCAGACCGCGGTCGATGACCTGCTGCAGAGAACCCGGCCATAACACCGGTCTCATGGTATAGTAGTAAACAACTACGAAGGGAACCCTCACATGTTCACGACGCTCATCGTCAAGCCGCTATTTAATCTGCTGGTTCTGATTTATGCCCTGTTGCCTGGGCATAACTTCGGCCTGGCGCTGATTATCTTCACGGTGATTATCCGCCTGGCGTTGTGGCCGCTGATCCGCAAACAACTCCACCAGGCCAAGGCTATGCGCCAGCTGCAGCCGGAGATCAAACGCATCAAGCAGACCACCAAGGGCAACCGCCAAAAGGAATCACAGATGCTGATGGAGCTCTACAAAGAGCGCGGCATCAACCCGTTCGCGACCTTCCCGACCCTGATCATCCAGCTGATCATCCTGATCGGCTTATACAGCGGTCTGCGCCGGGTGATCGATGACCCGCATGCCCTCGTCAGCTTTGCTTATCCCAGCCTGCAACACCTGGGTTGGATGCAGACCCTGGCCCATGATATCCACCGCTTCGACAACACGCTATTTGGAATCGTTGACCTGAGTCGCAGCGCCCTCGGCAAGGCCGGTACTTACTGGCCTGCCATGTTCATAGTGCTCGGCAGCGCGGTTGCCCAGTATTACCAGACCAAGCAGCTCTTGCCCAATGTCAAGGAAAAGCGTTCGCTGCGCAGCATCCTGCGTGAGGCGGGCGAGGGCAAACAGGCCGACCAGTCCGAGGTCAACGCCGCTGTCATGGGCAGCACCCGCTACTTCCTGCCAGTCATGATTTTCCTGTTCACCGTCAACATCGCCTCGGCACTGAGCCTATACTGGCTGACCAGCGGCATCGTCGCCTACATCCAGCAGTCTATCCTGCTGAACCAGGACGAGACCGAAATGGAAGGCCTGGCCGATGGCAAACCGAGCCGTAATTTATCGAAAATCCCCGAAGCTGAAATCGTCAAGGATTCCTCCAAATCTAAAAAGTCCAACGCTGCTAGGAGAGCGGCTAAACGGAGGAAGAAACGATGAATGAAAGCCTGGAAGAGGCCATTGTCTACGCCAAGAAATACATCGAAGACTTATTATCTTTCTTCGGCCTGAATACCGATGTCTACGCCACCAGCGACGATGACGTCATCCAGCTGAACGTGCCCAGCACCCACCTGAACGGCTTTCTGATCGGCCAACGGGGCGAGAACATGCGCTCGCTGCAGTATCTGACCAGCACCGCGCTCAAGAACCAGGACTATGCCCACACCCGCGTCAACGTTGACATCGCCGAGTACAAGAAGCAACGGGCGGAACGCCTGCGCGACCGGGCCGAAGACTGGGTCAAGCAAGTTCGTGACTCCGGCGAATCAATGGCCTTGCAGCCAATGAACGCCGCCGACCGCCGCGTCGTCCACAAGCTGGCGGCCGAGTACGGTCTGACCAGCGACTCCGAAGGCGAAGGCCGTGACCGCCACATCATCCTCAAACGCGAAGAATAGAGTTATAGACTTCCAGGGTTTGTTCTGCAGTGTGGTGCCAGGAATATTTCTTGACCTGTTTGTGGCCAAGCTTAATAAAATCTTTGCGTAGTTTCTTATCTGTTAGAACCTCATTGATGGCGCCAGACATGGCTTCGATGTCCAAGGGATCGAAGTAATGGGCTGCCTGGCCGTAGATTTCCGGCAGACAAGTGGCATTGGAGCTGACCACCGGCGCACCGTGGGCCATCGCCTCCAGGCCCGGTAAACCGAAGCCCTCACTCAGGCTCGGGAAGACGTAAGCTGCGCAGTGCTCATACAACCAGCGCAACTGACCCTCGCTGACGTAGCCGGTAAAATGCAGATTCTTGATAGTCCGGCGGCGGGCGGCCTCCTCGATCCGTTCATAGTTGGCGTCCCGTTTGCCTGCCAGCACCAAGATCAGGTCCGGATGTTGAGCCTTCAGTTTCACGAAGGCCTCGATCAACCGTTCCAGGTTCTTGTGCGGCGTCGGCCGCCCGACATACATGATAAATTTTTGGTCCGCCAGGCTGCTAAGGGCCGCCGCCGGCGCAGTGATCTTATCAGCGGCTAGGTGGATGACAGAAATTTTGTCAGGATTAACCCGTGCGAATTTGACCACATCTTCTTTTACGAACTGCGAGAAGGTGATTATGGCCGACGTCTTACGGGCGACGCGGCGGTTCAGCCATTTATAGACCTGTTGCTTAAAAGCAAAGACCAACGGATTTTTGGATGGGTTATTGAAACGGGCAGTTGACAGGTCGTTCATTGTGGTGACCGTCCTACCCCTGTAAAAAGCCGGCTGTTGGACCATCGGGAAATGCACCAGGTCGGCTCGCAGCCGTCCCAATTGCCGAGCCAAACCCAGTTGCTCACCAAAACTGAACTCCCGGTATTTACAAGCCACCTGGCTGAACTGGGGATTGATCGGTTGCCACCCTGCCATGTCCTGGGGCTTGAGCAATACC
>CAZCXO010000082.1:0-3840 GCA_964502645.1 uncultured Candidatus Saccharibacteria bacterium | reverse complement strand
TGTTTGTCTGGGCAATGGTGACACCGTTTCTGATGATGTAGTAGCCGGTAACGCCAACGTTGTCGGTGCTGGCGCTCCAGGATAGGTTTATCTGGGTCTGGGAGGAGGCTGCGGCGCTTAGGTTAGATGGGGCGGTTGGCGGGACAGTGTCAGCGTTAGAGGTAGTGACAGTTACATTAGACACAGCCGAGTTACCAGCGGCATCAGTAGCTGTAGCTGTAATGGTGTGGTTGCCATTGGGGACAGAGCTAGAGTTCCAGGTGAAAGTATATGGTGAGGATGAAACAGTAGAGACAGTATTACCATCAACCGCAAAGGCGACTGTGGGAAAGCCAGCATTATCTGAAGCATTGGCAGTGATATTAACCGGACCGGAGACGGTAGAGCCGTTGGTGGGAGCAGTGATAGAGACTTTGGGTGGGGTGATGTCGGCGCCGGAGTTGTTGGTAGTAAAATGAACGACACCGGTGGAGCCGAGAGTGCCTCCATTCGGATTATCGCTACTTTGCCCGCCAGTATTTACAGCATCGGCATAAATAGTGTGTGGTCCATCTGATAAAGTCCTTGTATCCAGGTTGCATGAAGTAGGTCCTCCATTCTCAGTGCTACACGAACCAAGGCCATCAATCTTGTATAAAGTCTGGCCGGCGTTGTAGACACCGCTAATACTGGCGTTCAAAGTAATCGTTCCGGAAACCGCCTGACCCTCGGTCGGAGACGTAATAGTCGCTACCGGTGGATTAGTTGGAGTTATATTGGACGGCGATGGGTTACCGGCAAAAAGTGGAATAGTGGGCTGTGATAAACTGCCGTCCGTGTCAACTGCCTGGATATAGTATGAGTCTTGTCCTGGTGCCGTAGTGTCGGTGTAGCTGGTTGAGGTCGTTTGAGCAATTTTACGGTTATCGCGGTAGACTTTGTAATAAGCTACGCCCTTGTCGTCAGTTGAGGGGCTCCATTTTAAGGTTACGCTTGAGGGTAGTGCTTTGGCCAGATAGAAATCCGGCGGTAATGAAGGCGGTGAAGTGCCGGCAACACCGGTATAGACGATGTGATGCCACGGATATGTACCACAAGTCTTTTCACCATCGCAGTTTGTTAAACCTATTTGCCCATCAAAGGTGTAAACTGTTTGACTCGGTAAGCCGGTTATGGTTGACGTAAGAGTAGTTGTAGGCAAAGCTTGGAAGTAATTATTTATGCCTTGGGATGAGTAGTAGGCCAGGCCTGATGGTGAGAGGGTGTTACCCGGGTACCAGTTGTCGGTTATACTGTGGTCTGTCACCCCGTAAGTATCATTGGGTATCGAGGGATAGAACACTTGACTAGCTGCCGCAGGAGTAGTGGCGCTAGCAGACGCCGGAGCTGATTGATTGTTTTGGTGGTCATAGGCCAAGATAGTGTAGCTGAAAGTCGTAGATGGATAAGCTTGGAAGTCAACTAAGGAAGTTGTGCCAGCTGGAGCATTAAATCCAAGGCCGGTAGTCGTGTTGGCAATGCGATAGCCAGCGACGCCAAGGTTATCGGAACTGGGAGACCAGCTTAGTTTGACTACCCGGCTGCCCATGGCAGTAGCTTTGAAGTTGGCGGGCGTACTAGGCCGCGTCGTATCCGTAGCCGTAGCGGTTACGTAGGTGGGTGAGGTGCCTGGAGCGGAGACCGGATTTCCGGCTGGGCCTAAGCTGTTAGCCAGGACCTGAGGCTTAGAAATGTAATGGGTACCGTCGGACACTGATGTGCTAGGAGTTACCGCCAGGCTGACGGTAGTTGAGGCCCCCGGGTTTAGTGTCATAAAATCAGGCGTAGCGATAATGGTTCCGTAAGCCTGGTCACTGTCAATACTACCTGGATAAACCTTAAGCTGATTGGGCTGGCAATTAGCCGAATCATTGTTGGTAACCGTAAAGGTGTAGGTTTTAGTCACACCAGGAGCGCCGGTTTGGCTGGACGGCGAAACAGCCGACACAGTAGGGGCCGCTCTGGTACAGCTGGCGGTTGGTGGAACTGTGACATTGACAACTAGGCCTGACGAGCTGGCAGAAACTGCGGTAATCTGAATACCGGTCGAGGGGTCGGTGAAAGTTTTACCCGGCAATAGGGCGCCATCGGTAGCATCTCCGCCACCGGCGCCTGATCCACCAGTCGCACGTTGTGAGCCGGGTGTATTGTCAATTAAACTATCGTCGTTGACTGCCCCAGCGCCAACAGCTCCCTGCCCGTCGCTCAGACTATAAACTAACCTAATCGAAGCACCTTGAGTAACGTTGCACTTACCACCTGAACAATAATTTCCGTCATTAACACTGCCGCTCATCCAGTAATCAAAACCGATCGGTTGGCGGTATTCGACAGTAAAGGCCGATAGGCCATCCCCCCGGGGAATATCTAAGGCTACCGCACCGGTCCCATTTTCGTACGGTGTTAGAGTAAAGGTACCACTGCTGGTTACTAATGGGTACTGGCTAGACCCCGGTGTCAGCCAGCCGGCGTTTTGCTTGTGGAACGGACTCATTTGCGGGATGTCGTAACCGACGAGACCTTTAGAGTCAGCCGGGCCCAGTACATCAAAGACGTCACCATAATCGTAAGATAAACAGTCATTATCACTGCCGAAACGGGTTGGCGCGATGAAGGCTTGGGGATAGCAGTCGTAAAAGCCGCCGTGCCAATTTATTTCACTGGAAGTATTATCAAAACTATCGTGGGCTAATTCGTGTATATATGCCACCAGACTATATGGAGCCTGAATAAGCGCATTGCATGCAGTTATAGGTCCCTGCGGGGTGGGTTGAGTAGGAGAAGTGCAGCCTAGTGACCGACCGCCGCAATTTATTACCACAACTATGCGCTTGTAGTTAGAAAAAGTTATATAAGGATTGGCAGCATTCAGGGCGTCATCAGTAGAAAGGGGATTTTGACAAGATTTAGTAGTGGTGTAAGGACCGAAATAGGACGGTACAATAGTGGCTTTGCCATAGGAGTTTTCGCTAAAATAACTGTCCACGTCGTGGCCAGGATTGCCCTGGAATATGGCCCTGACTTTAGACATATCGACAGATGAGTCTGAAGTATTTAGGGCGATTATAGCGGTATTTATATTACCGGTGGAAAAACCGCTAGAGCTTGTAGTTGCCGCTGTGCTGGCGTTTGTCACATTGATTGGCGCCATGACGGTACTATCCTTAGAGTAATAAGTGCTTGGTGTGGGGTTGGCATCGACCAACAGGTGCTTACTCAAATCAATCCCGTTTCGGTTCTGGCCAGGATCGCTCACAACTTCGCCAGATACTTGAACAGTCGAGCCGATCTTATTTCGGGGCATGCTTTGTTCAGTGTCTAGGGTATAAGTATTGCCATCGGCTGATTTTACTTGAAAGTATATAAGGTCGCCGGCTTTCGGATCATCAATCTGAAGTACCCGTAAGCTGCCGCTAATAGTTTGTTGCCGTTCTGTAGTTACCCCCTCACTGCTTAGTTTGGCGATTGTATTAGCTGGTAGGATGCCTGCTCTGGCGGACTTTGGGTCAGTCTTCATAAGCTCCAGCATGTCTTTGGTGCGTTCGGTGGATACGGTAGTAAGATCAGTCTTAACTTTAGCGTGTTTGGTAGTGTCGCCTTTAGCTGAAGCGTCTTTTAATACTGGTGCACCAGCTATGAGGGTTTGGGAGTCTTGTAGTACCCTGCTCTTGGCATCAGGGGCAGGAGTCTTAATAGAGGCATTGGGTGTTATTGGGGCGGCATGAGACAAGACAATAATTAACGCGCCTATTAGGCCAAAGACAATAGCAAAGATAGCTAGTTGGGCTTTGGAAAAGCTTGAATGGCTCAAAGAGGTTTGTT
>CAZCXO010000081.1:0-3883 GCA_964502645.1 uncultured Candidatus Saccharibacteria bacterium | reverse complement strand
ATTTTGGGGCGAGTGGCGGAATTGGTATACGCGACGGACTTAAAATCCGTTGGTTGCATAACCTTGTGGGTTCAAGTCCCACCTCGCCCACCATTTTAGTTTGGATATTGCTTATCTTTCTGTATAATCACCTTAGTAAACATAAAATCAACAACACCCGGAAATACAAATGCCACCAGATCCTGACCTAAAGCCGGTTGCGAACGTACTACCTACTTCGCCGGGCGTTCCACCACCTCCCTCCGGAAGAAAAGTTATAACTCCGCTAGATCCTGCGCTGCAATCACCGGTTGCCCCGCCTGTACCTGTGCAACCTCCAGCTCCGGCCGCTACCCAACCTCAGATACCGACACCAACGCCCAGTGCTTCACCGACCGTGAGCATGCAGGCTGGCCCGCCTGCACCCGTGCAATCTGCGGGTAGCCCGATACTGCCAGGCCTAGCTGGCGGCACAGCGCCTCAGGCTTTCGTGGGCTCATTTGATGCGCCGCCTGGCCAGCCAGGTCAGCCCACAGCGGCCGCACCTGCCGGAAATGCCACAGTCCAGATCAAGCAGCGCAAGCGCTTGGTCAAACCGTTATTATTCAGTCTTTTGGCCTTACTGGTCTTAGGCGGGGCCTCGGCAGCAGCTTATTTCGGCATAATAGTACCTAACAAACCTGCCAACGTCTTGAGAACGGCGGTAATCAACAGTTTAAAAGAAACTGAAACCAGCACTGAGGGTACGATTGGTGATAATGCAGGCGCGTTTAAAGTCAACTTCAGTACTGCTGAGAATAATGCGGCCAAAGCCGCAGACTTAAAACTAAATCTGACATATTCCGGTGTCAACTTTCCTATCGAAGGCCGACTGGTTCAGCATAACTTTTATTTCAAGGTCGGTGATTTGAGCACGGTGAGCAGCCTGTTAAGCTTGGTAAGCCCCGATGCCGATAAGGTCGCTCAGAGCCTCAACCAGCAGGTTGCCAATAAATGGATCGTGGTTGACAGCACGATTCTGGATCAGGATCCGACGATCAAATGTCTCCTTAATCTGAACTGGACATTGAGCCAATCCGATCTCAAATTATTACAAACCCAATATAAGCAGAATCAATTTGCCACCATCCAAAGCACCAGTAATGACAAAGTCGACGGCAAGGCTGCTAAAAAATTCCAATTGAATATCAGCGACGATAGTGCTAACAAGTACAACGACAGCTTAAAGAACCTATCCATCGTCAAAGGCGCTGAAAAATGTCCCGGATTATCAAATGGTTCCGCCATGCGCCTGACTGCCAACAAAGTCAGCACCAGTACTACGCCGTTGACGGTCTGGGTTGACAAGGGCAGCAAACGGATCGTACAGCTTGCCACCAACTCAAATGATACGATTGCCAAAGTCACCATCCACTACGGCCATGTTTCAATCGCTGCACCGCCTAATCCCATACCGGTTTTGCAATTCCTCAGTACCCTAGAGAAAAGTTTGGGGGGCGATGGTGCCGGCCTTTTGGATCTTTTAGGCTCAGCCGGGAGCTTAACGCCAGGCAGTCAGGCTAAAGCCAGCGACTCCAAGCGGAGCTCAGACATCAAGTCCATCCAGACCCATCTGGAAGCTTTTTTCAGCCAGAACGGTTACTACCCCAGCAGGGCAGATATGAACAGTGCCTCCTGGTTAAGCAAGAATATGAAGAGCCTGGACCAGAACGCCCTGATAGATCCATCCAACCCGACGCAGAGCAAGATATTGGCTGCTACACCCGCGGCCAAGGTCTATTCGTATCAGCCGACGCAATCAGATGGCACCAGCAGTTGCGAAAGCGATGATACGCAGTGTGCGAAGTACACACTTACAGCCACTTATGAGGGCACGGTTAACGGCTCCTCTACTGACGTTGTTAATAACCTAGATTAGCCTGGGTTATACTGTTAAGCGTGAACGTTGTCGTCGATGGCCTCTTGACCAATTACCGGCTGACAGGTAAGGGCAGGCTTGTCCTGCTATTACATGGCTGGGGAGATGATTCGACCAGCTTTGACAGTTTAATCAAACGGCTTGGCAAGCAGTATAAGACACTGGCTGTCGACTTGCCTGGTTTCGGTGGTACGGAAACCCCGCGGGAAGTGTGGGACCTTGACGATTATGCGCGCTTCGTAGGAGCCCTGTTGGCTAAACTGGATTTGCAGCAACCCTTCGCTGTCATCGGCCACAGTAACGGTGGTGCTTTGGCAGTACGGGCTATCAGTATAGGGGCTTTGAAGCCGGGCAAGCTCGTATTACTGGCTGCTTCCGGTGTCAGGACCAATAACAAGGTCAAACGGTTCATCTTGAAAATCATCGCCAAGGTCGGCAATGTGGCCACGCTCTGGCTGCCGGAACGCTATCGCCAGGCTTTGCGCAAGAGTCTTTACGGCGTCGCCGGATCGGATATGCTGGTCGCTCCTCAGCTGGAAGACACCTTTAGACGAACGGTCAGGCAGGATGTCCAGGCCGATGCCGTGGTCATCGATATACCCACTTTGCTGATTTACGCTGCTGACGATGACGCTATTCCCTTAGCCGACGGCCGGCAATATAAGGAACTGATCAAGAATTCAAGGCTTGAGGTTATAAGGGGGGCAGGCCACTTCATCCACCATGACCAGCCGCAAAAAGTCGCAGAATCAATCGAGGAATTTCTGAAATGATCGGTAAGCTGCTCAGCATCTACAGGCCAAGCTATCCCACCGTCCTGGTCTATATGCTGCAAAGCACCGAATATCAAGTTGGTCCGTATCTGCGCTGGTTGTGGCGGACACAGGACTTCACGACAGTCATGCAGCGCCGTGAATTGGAACTGACCAGGCCGGCCAAACTATTACGGCTGGCATTATGGTCGGGCAGCCTGGCCCAGATATCGCTAGGTTTCTTCCTGATTTACCTGGGCGGTTGGCATGACTTAACCGGTGGTATCGCCTTTGGCCTGGCGGTCATCATCACCTATCCGTTCGTCTGGTCACATCTGATCCTAGTGCCCCTGATAATGGGCAGAGAAGCTGGCGCTAAACCACGTGAGCAACGACTGATAAAACAGTCAACTACTATTTTTTCCGAGCATTCCGGTGTCAAAATCGCTGTGGCCGGCAGCTATGGTAAGACCACTATGAAGGAATTGTTAGCCACCGTCCTAAGCGAAGGCCTCAAGGTCGCGGCCACGCCGGCCAACAAGAATGTCAGCGTCAGCCACGCCCGCTTCGCGGCCGGCTTGGAAGGTGACGAAGACGTCCTGATTATCGAATATGGTGAGGGCGCCCCAGGTGATGTCGCCCGCTTTGCCGAGACTACTAAACCCACCCACGCCATCATCACCGGCCTGGCACCCGCCCACCTCGACCGCTATAAAACCCTCCAAGCCGCCGGCGAGGATATATTCAGTCTGGCCAACTATGTACCGGCCAAACACTTCTATGTCAACAATGAAGCTGATAGTGTCAAACCGTTCCTGAAAACCGGCTACGAACTGTTCGACCACCAAGGCGCGCTCGGCTGGAAAACAGACAAAGTCAAGCTGGATATCGACAAGACCGCCTTAACCATCGAGAAAGGCAAGCAGACCCTAGATATACAAAGCGGTTTGATTGGCCGACACCAGATTGGATATTTGACATTGGTAGCTGCATTAGCACTCAAACTCGGATTATCCAAACAGCAGGTCATCGACGGCATCGCCAAGACCAGGCCATTCGAACACCGGATGCAGCCGTATCAGCTATCGGGTGCCTGGGTAATCGATGACACCTATAATGGTAACCTGGAGGGAATCAGGGCTGGCACCCAGTTGCTGCACGATCTCAAAGCCAAACGCAAGATTTACGTCACGCCAGGCCTGGTCGACCAAGGTGAAGAAACCGAGCGGGTTCA
>CAZCXO010000080.1:0-3924 GCA_964502645.1 uncultured Candidatus Saccharibacteria bacterium | reverse complement strand
GCAAGGTTTTTACAGCTTAGCCACAAGTCAGGGGCCAGAAGCAACATTGTTCGTCAAGACGATTGATGAGTTGCCCTTCGCCTGCGCCAGTTTGGTAGTCGGCCACTCGCAGCGGACCAGTTAGTTCTAAAAGTGGTCCCTGATGTGGGAGAAAGAATACTCCCAGTCGGCATTGGCTTTTTTATGCGGGTTAAAGATATGGTCCGGATCCATGATGTCCTTAGCCTCCTGGAAGACCTTGAGCATGGCAGGTCCGTACATCATCTTAAGCCACGGACCGCGCACCAAACCGTCATTGTGCTCCCCAGATAACGAGCCATGGTATTTGAGCACCAGGTTGTTGACAGCTTTCATGGCCGGCAGCAGCTTGCGGCGGTCGGCCGGATCTTCCAGCTTCATCAGTGGTATGACATGGAAGTTACCATCACCCATGTGACCGGCGATGGTAGCGAAGAGCTTATATTTCTTGATAATGGCCCTCAGCTTGGGTAAAAACTCCGTCAGATGTTCCGGGGGCACCACGAAGTCATCAATGAACGGGGCGGTGTGCTTGTCCTTGACCTTGCTGCGCAGCAACTGGAAGCTATAGCGGCGCATCAGCCAGAACTTCTCGGCTTTACCTTCCGTGGGGTCTTCTTCGAAGCCGTTAATCTCATAGCGGGCCCGGTGTTTTTGCAATTCCGTGTGCAGGGCGTGGATCTTGCGCCGGACCTCCGGCTCGGTCTCGCCGTTGAACTCCACCATCAGGATTAGTTTGGGGATGCCGCGGAGCAGTTGAAGCCCATCTGGAATCAAGGTTACTAACAGATGAATGAAGCGCTTCCAACCCAATAGCTTAAGAAAGCTGGGCATAAACCGGATCGACAGCCAGAGCGTCTGGTCGTCGAAAGATTCGAAGGTGGCCGGCTTGGATTCCAGAACCTTAGGGATGACTTCACCCAGGTCATTTATATCCTTCATGAACAAGACCAACAGGCCCGAATGCGGCCGGGCCGGCACCAGGCGAAAGTGAATGTCTGTCACAAAACCGAGCGTGCCTTGAGCGCCCACGATCAGCTTGGTCAGGTCGAAAATACCTTTTTCCCGGTCCCAGACATCCCAAAGGTTGTAGCCGGTCGAGTTCTTGTGGACCTTGGGCTTGGCAGCTTTTATTTCGTCATAGTGCTTTTCGATCAATTCATATAGCTGCTTATAGACTCGGCCCTCGAAATCCTTCTGCTTCATTTTCTTATTCAACTCGGTTTTAGTCAGTGGCTTGACAGTACGTTCTATGCCGTCAGCGAACACGAAACTTAGCTCCGTGACGAAATCCTCGGTCTTACCGAACTCGAGGGACTTTTCGCCGCCGGAGTTGTTATTGACCAGGCCGCCGATGCTGGCCAGGTCTCGGGAGGCAGGGTAAGTGGGCATCAGGGCACCGCGTTTAAGTGTCTGGGGCTCAAAATCCCGGTAAAGTACGCCTGGTTGGGCTTGGGCTGATTCAGACGTGACTTTTTCAATCTTGGTGAAGTTGGTCAGAAAGTCAACGATGATTGACTCGTTAATGGCGCCGCCGGACATGTCAGTGCCGGCACTGCGGGCTGTCAGGCTTAATTCAGGGTTGGATTTCTTATTATCAGCTGCGAACTTGACCAGGCGCCCGACATCTTTGGCGTCCTTAGGCGTGACGAACAACTTTGGGCGCAGCTCGAACATCGAGGCATCATGACTGTAAAGATCGAGAGTAGCCGGGTCGTCCTTGATCCGGCCTTTGAAGCCGGCTTTAACCAAGCTTTTCTTGATATCGTCCATTCTACTAAGCTTAAGGGGTATGGGCCTGGAAATGCAAATCGCTGCTAAACTGTTAAAGTGAAGATAGCCGTTATAACCTGTTACAAGCAGAACGACTATGTGCGGGCGCGCAGCCTGCGGACCGCTTTCTCATCGGTTGAGGGCGTTGAAATCATCATTATCCGCAATGGGCACACCAGCTGGTTGCGCTGGGGCGAAGTACCGATCAAAATCCTTTGGACCAGATTTCGGAATAAGCCTGATGCTTACGTCATCACCTTCCGCGGTTATGAGATGTTGCTATTCATGGTGGTGACCTTGGCACGTAAGCCGATTATCTTTGACGAAATGGTCAACTTCACCGAGTGGATGGTTGAGCATAGACGCCTGACTCCAGATAGCCTGCCATATCGCCTGTTCAGACGTTGGTACAGCTGGTTGGCAGGGCACACGCGGCTCATACTGGCTGATACTGAGGCCCATGCCCGTTACTCGGCCCACCTGAATCATCTGGACAGGCAAAGATACCGGGTAATCCCAGTCGGTACGGATGAAAAAATATTTCAACCACAAGGGCTTGAAGTTACGAAGAAGCCGTTCATAGTTTTCTACTACGGCAATATGTTGCCCCTGCACGGCTTGGAATATGCACTGACGGCTGCCGAATCGTTGAAGGACAATGCGGATATCCAGTTCCGGATCGTGGGCGGCAAACGCCGCAGCAGAGCAGAACAGTTATGTGAAGCTGCTGTCGCTAAAGGCGCTCATGTAAACTATGAAAGCTGGCTACGCTTTGAAGAGCTGCCCAAAGCCGCTTCGGCGGCTAGCCTGACTCTAGGCGGTCCCTTTGGCAACACTTTGCAGTCACAATATGTCATTACTGGTAAGACCTACCAGTTCCTGGCGCTGGGCGCGCCTGTGCTCATCGGCCAGAACCAGGTCACGGGTTTATTTCAAGATAAGGTCGATTGCTTGATGGTACCCCAAGCGGATAGCGGGGCTTTGGCCGATGCCATCCTGTGGGCCTACAAGCATCCTAAGGAGTTGCAACAGATCGGTCAGGCCGGACGCGCGCTTTACGAAAAGCACTTTTCGCAAAAGATCGTTGACCAGCTGGTACAGCAGTTGGTCGATGATTTGTCAGCCTCCGATTGACGCCGTATAATCACTAGCAAGATGGCAAAAACCAGGGTTTTGATCGTGGGCGGCGGTTTCGGGGGTGTCAAAACTGCGCTGGAGCTGTGCGATGACGCGCACTTTGATGTAACCCTGTTGAGCGACAGCTCCGAACTGCGTTATTATCCGACCCTCTACCACACGGCCACCGGCGGACAACGTTCCAACTCGAGCATTCCGATGTCTGCCCTATTCGAAGGCAAAGCGATCGAACTGGTCCAAGGCACCGCCAAGAGCCTGGACCGCAAAGCCAAAACTGTTACTACCGAAGACAAGCAGAGTTACCCGTACGACATTCTGGTACTGGCACTTGGCGTGGTGACTAACTTCTTCGGCATACCCGGCTTGCCGGAATATGCCTACAGCATCAAGACCCAAGCCGAGGTCCAACGCTTCAAGGCCCATTTGCATAAGCAGCTGGTTGATGAACACCATCCGGATCCGCATTACGTCATTGTCGGCGCCGGACCGACCGGTATCGAACTGGCGGGCGCATTGCCGAGCTATTTGCGCCGTATTATCAAAAATCATGGTCTGGGCAGGCCTAATATCCACATAGATCTTATTGAAGCCTTGCCCAGGCTGCTGCCGAGATTGCCCAAAGACGTCTCAAGGGCCGTTAAGAGGCGTCTCCAACACCTGGGCATCAGATTGTACCTCGGCAGAGCCGTTCAAGGTGAGACAGCGGATGAACTTATGGTCAATGGTAAACCGATCCGCAGCCACACTGTAATCTGGACAGCCGGCGTCACCAACCATCCATTCTTCAAGGATAATGACTTCATCCTGATGGGCCGCGGCAAGGTAGCTGTCGACGTTTATCTCCAGACCGAACCGAACATCTATGTCATCGGCGACAACGCCAACTCCCCATTCAGCGGCCTGGCCCAGACTGCTATCCATGATGGAATTTTCGTCGCCGAGAATTTAAAGCGCCAGGTCAAGGGACAAAGCTTTAAGAGTTACGTAGCCAAAGAG
>CAZCXO010000079.1:0-3945 GCA_964502645.1 uncultured Candidatus Saccharibacteria bacterium | reverse complement strand
TTGGCTTCTTCGGCCGCTTTTTCACCGATAATCGGATCAGCCCCTGCACCCAGTCCACGAGTAGCGTCCTTGCCGATGTGAATCTTTGAGTGGGCTTTGGAGTGGTGCAAGGCCTGGGCGTCGGCGTTGATAGCGATGAATTCGACATTCTCGACGCCAGCGTCCACCATACGGTTGATGGCCGCGCCGCCCGCACCACCGACCCCCACGACCTTAATCTGCGCAAATGTTTCGATAGCTGGTTCAACGACCTCTGGCATTACAACTCCCGGCAAACCCTAATTGTTGTGAGTAGTATAACCTACACTGGTGGAAAAGTTCAACAAATTTATCCGGCCGGTATTTGCCAAAATCATGTCACATTAAATTCTCATGAATAATGTGCACAGACTATTTCTATCGACTCTAACTTCTTATAGCTCGAAGAACTTTTGTGTTCGAAGCCTGTTTTTAGCGGCGGAAGCGGCGGAACATGCCATCCATGATGGCACGCACGTTTTGGGAGCCGCGGCCATGGACCGGTGGCAATTGTGGCAGAAGCAGCATATCGAGCAGCATCAGGCCGACTACGGTGGTGAAACTGAGGTCTTCGACGGTGTCGACCAGGCCGCCGACGGCGTGAAGCTTGCCGATGCGGGCTGGTAATTCAAGCTTGTTGCGGGCCAGTTCATCGAGTCCGGACAGCTTAGCTGTTCCCCCGGTCATGACCACTCCACCCGGTAGTTTGCGGGAGCGTTTAATCTTTTGTAGTGCTTTGTCGACCAGCTCCAGCATTTCCTCGACGCGGGCTTCGGTAATCATCATGACTTCTTCCAGGTCGAATGTGTGAGTCTTGTCGCCGATCCTGATAGTGCCAGTCTTTTTACTGCCTGGTTTGAGCGTACCGTGTTCCAATTTGATCTTTTCGGCGATGTCGAGGTCGGTGCGTAGACCGATGGCCAGGTCGTTAGTGATGTGCTGTCCTCCGACCGGCAGGACAGAGGCGTATTGGACCTCTCCGTCTTCGAAGATAATCATGTTGATGGTGCCGGCACCGATGTCGATCAGAGCCGTGCCGGCTTCCTTTTGCTGGCGGGTCAAGACGGCTTCGGCGGCCGCCAGGCCGGAAACGGTGTGGTGGGCTGGTGTGACTTCGGCTTTTTCCAGAGCCATATCGAGGTTGCGCAAGTTAGGCGAGGCGGCCGTGACGATGTGGGCATCGACCTCTAGCCGGACACCGTGCATGCCGACCGGATCCTTGATGTTACGCTGGCCGTCCAAGCTGTAATTCTTGGCAAAGAATTGAACGATTTCGCGGTTGGGCGGTAGAGATACGATGGTGGCGGCTTCTTCGACGCGGAGACGGTCTTCAGGGGTGATTTCACGGTTGGCGGCGCTGATGGCGATGACGCCTTCGGAATTGAGGCCGCTGACATGTGAGCCGTTGACATTGACGGTGGCCCGCTTGATGGCCGTACCGGAAATCCGTTCCGCCTCTGTTATGGCGTGGACGATGGCATCTGTCACCTCATCGACATGAACTACGGCGCCGCGGCGCATGCCCTGGTTGGGAGCCTGGCCATGACCGATGATTGACGGTTTGTTACCACCGTTAGGATCGAACATGCCGACCACGCATCGCACCGCGCTGGTACCGATGTCGAGGCCGATAAAGTGTTGGTTTGGATCTTGCATGTTCGCGCTTAGTATAGCGCTATTGCTTTGCTCAGGGCAAGTTGGTCAGGATTTCAGCACCGTCTTCGGTAATGAGGACGGTGTGCTCGAAATGGGCCGCCCAGGAACCGTCCGCCGTCAGCACTGTCCAGCCATCAGGCGCCAGATGGACATGGTCGGTACCGAGGGTCACCATCGGCTCGACGGCGATGGTCATGTCCTTGCTCAGCCAAGGGCCGCTGTCCGGCCGGCCGAAGTTCGGAATATTGGGATCTTCGTGCAACTGGTGGCCAACACCATGGCCGACCAGGTCATGGACAATGCCGTATTTATACTTCTTGAGATAAGTCTCAATGGCGGCACCGATGTCGCCGGTACGGACCTGGTCATGGAGTTGGTCGATGCCGACCTGCAGTGCCGCCTTAGTGTGCTCGATCAGTTTGAGGTGGCGGTTCTGCTTGGCTCGGCCGGCGATCAGGCTGACGGCGGCATCGGTAATCATACCTTGGTAGCGGACACCGAAGTCGAGGCTGATGATATCACCATCGTCGATGACCTTGTTGGCCTTGGGAATGCCGTGGACGACTTCGTCATTAATAGAGACACAAATTACATCTGGAAATCCTTGGTAACCCTTGAAAGCCGGCTCACCGCCCAATGGCCTGAGTTCGTCAGCGGCCCATTCGGCGATCTGTTTGGTTGATAATCCCGGCTCGATCTTTTTGCTAAGCCTTTGCAGTACCGTGGCCAGCATCCGGCCGCTGTCGCGCATGGCTGACAGTTCGCTGGCCGTCTTGACGCGCGTCGTCATCGCTAAGCCGATTTTAGTTGTTGGACCAGGTCGGCATTGACCTCGGTGACAGGACGTTCGGCATTGATGTTGACAACCTTGACGCCGTGCTTGGACAGCCAATCCAGAATCGGCATGGTCGAGCGTTCATACTCGTCGAACCGGGCTTCGATGGCTGATTCCTTGTCATCTATACGACCTCGTTTCATCAAGCGTTCCTTGACAGCTTGGCGGGAGGCTACCAAGTGGAAGGCCAGTTTCAGCTTGAACCGGTCGGTTTTGACCTGTTCCAGCAACCATTCGGCCTGGGGAATGGTGCGCGGAAAGCCATCCAATATGACTTCTTCATCATCAGGTATAGAGCCAAGTACCTGGTCAACGATTTTGATAATCTCTTGGTCATCCAATAAGTCACCGGCTAGCATACGCTCACGCTGCTGTCCGGTCACATACATACGCAAGACATCGCCCATTGATATCAGGTGGTAGCCAAGGGAGTCGGCCAGCATTTTACCCTGGGTGCCCTTGCCAGACCCGGCAATGCCCATGAGCAGAATCACTGCAGTTTTTCCTTGACCAGGCGCGCGATCAGGCCGCCGTCGGCCGCGGCGCCAGCCTTGGCTTTGACCTGGCCGATGACCTGGCCCATGGCAGCTGACCCGACGGCGCTCGTCTCAGCGATAACCACGTCAATCATCTCTTTCAGTTCGTCTTCACCTAGCTGAGCTGGCAAGTAGCTCTCGATAATGGCCTTTTCAGCCAGTTCGTCGTCGGCTTTGGCCTGGTTACCACCCTGTATATAGAGATCGGCACTCTCTTGGCGCTGCTTGGCCTGCTTGGCCAAGTGGGGCAGGACTTCGTCGTCACTCAAGCCGGAATCACGCTTACCGGTGGCAACCTTGACATTAAGCAGGACGGCCTTGAGCCCACGCAAAACGCTGACTTTCTGGCTGTCACCAGCCAGCATGGCAGCTTTCAAATCCTGTTCTAGCTTGTCTTCTAACATTCTTATCTAAGGCCGAGCTTAGCCTTTTTGAGTTTCAGGGCTTTACGTTCCTGACGGATGATCGCCTTATGGCGACGATCCGGTTTGCTCATCGGCTTCTGGAAAAACTGGTTTTGCTTGGCCACGCTGATAGCCCCTGATTGCTGCACTTTGCGGTTGAACCGGCGCAACAGGTTTTCGGTTGATTCTTTGGGGTCCTTGCGGGTAACTTGTATCATAGCCCGCCTATTGTACCGAACAGAGGTGATTTAAGCAAGGCCCAAACGATTTTATTAGCCGGTGACGCGCTTGGCCTGGGCCGAGCGTTGTGACTTCAACACGATGGATTGGAGCTCGCGGAAGATTGGGAACTGCTTGTTAGTGGAATAAACCTTGGTGTTACCTTGCCGTTCACTGGTCAGGAAGCCGGCCTTTTCGAGCCGTTTGAGTTCGCGCTGGATATTGCCGGCGTCTTCTTTTATAAGCTTGGCCAAACCCCTTACGTGGGTTTTAAAAT
>CAZCXO010000078.1:0-4062 GCA_964502645.1 uncultured Candidatus Saccharibacteria bacterium | reverse complement strand
AACGGCCCTGACCAGGCCATTAACGCGGCCGGCCTGCTTGACGACTTTGTTCTGGCCGTCAGTGATGGCAGCGATACCGGCTGAATCATAACCACGGTATTCCAAGGCCTCCAGGCCGTTGAGGACAATGTCGACGCCGGGTTTTGGGCCGATGTAACCGACGATGCCGCACATCAGGCCGCTCCCTTGGCCAGGCACTGCTTGATGAAAGCCTGCAGGCGCTGGTTAAATTTCTCAGCTGAGAAAGACTGGGCGCTGGCAGCGATGGTCGGGTAATCGAATGTCTTGTTCATAGCTTGTTCCAGCACCTTGGCCAGCTCCTTGACGGTCTGCTTATCAAATAGCAAACCGGTCTTACCGGGCTGGACGTAATCCAAGGCACCACCTTCATTATAGGCGATAACCGGCGTTCCGGCAGCCATAGCCTCCACGGCCACGATACCAAAATCATCCATGTTAGGTAGTATGAAGCCGATAGCGGTGTTGAAATGGCCGGCCATTTCCGTGTCATTGACGTTGGATAAGAAAGTCGTGCCGCGTCCGGCCAGCTTTTCCAGCCGGCGATGATCGGGACCGTCACCAATTACCAGCAGCGGTACCTTAAGCTCGTCACAGGCCTGGATGGCCAGACCAAAACGCTTATAAGGTGTCTGCCGGCCCGCCACGATGAAGCCGTGGCGCGTGGCCGGCTTATCATCAAGTTTGAACCTTTCGGTCTCGACCGGTGGCCAAATGACAGTTGAATCCCGGTCATAGAAACGTTTGATCATTGCTTGGGTGTGGGTGGAGTTGGCAATCATATAGTCTGGCCCTTGGGCGGCCCGCTGGTCCCAGCGCTTCAGCGGATTATTTAGCAGTCGCAGACCCAGACCGGCTAGCCAGTTCAGACCACGTGGAAAGCCGGGATTGTCAATGTATTCGTCATGGCGGATCCAGTAATAATGGGTTGGCGAGTGGCAATAACAGATATGAACGGTCTTGGGTCCGGTTTTGACGCCCTTAGCCTCGGCGCCGCTGGAAGACAGCACTAAGTCGTATTCGCTCAAGTCCAATCGGCTGAATGTCCAGGCTCGCAGTAGCGGCAGGAACTTGCGCAGACTCTTTGGCAACCGCTGCAGCCAGGTTGTCCGAACATCAGCGTCGGCGAACCAATTGATGCCGGACGGATCATACTGCGAGGTATAAATCGGCGCTTTGGGATAAAGGCGATGCAATTCCAAGACCACTCGCTCGGCACCGCCGATGCCGGTCAGCCAATCACAGACGATTGCGACCTTCACGCCCGGGTACCTTTATGGAACAACACCACCCAGAAGGTTTTAACGATGATGACCAGGTCATTCCAGAAGCTCCAGTTCTGGACATAGTACAGGTCCAGGCCGCGCCGCTCAGCGAAGCTCAGGTCACGCACGCCGGAAATCTGGGCTAGACCAGTCAGACCGGATTTGACACTTAGGATCAGGTTCTTGTTGTCTGATTTGTCCAGCTCGGCGGCAACTAGGGCGCGCGGCCCGACCAGGCTGATATCGCCACGTACCACGTTGAAAAGCTGTGGCAGTTCATCCAAACTTAAACGCCGGATGAACCGGCCAACCAATGTTACCCGCGGATCGTATTGCAGCTGGTCACCATGCCCGCGATACTCTTCGAGCAATTCCGGCTGGCCGAGCTTATCAAAGGCCGCTTCAGGCGAGAGGCCGCTAAAACCCGGGCGGTGCGAACGAAACTTATAAATACCGACCTTGGTATTAAACCGGCTGAGCCGCACTTGCCGGAAAAAGACCGGTCCGCCATCGCCCAGCTTGATAGCCAGGGCGATCAGCACCATGAAAGGCAAGGCGATTATCAGGAACAGCGTTCCCAATACAAGGTCAGTCAGCCGCTTGACGACCCGGCCCCAACCGATCAGGGCAGTCTGGTGGACGGCGATGATCGGCACCGAGTGGAACAAGTCGACCTCGATCTTACCAACGAACAGCTCGCTGTTACCAGGCACGAACCTGTAAGCGGCATGGTTTTCCTGGGCGTAAGTCAGGACTTCGTCATTGTCGCCCGTGTCGGCGTACAGCTCGGTCTGGATAATGGTATGTAGGGGATGCTTGCGAAGATGACTGATGGCTTCGGCGAAACTCTTGAACTGCCGATAGGGCATACTATCACGCAAGGGATGCTTGGCACCGCCGACTACCCCGACCACCTGATAACCGGTGATATCACTGTGTGCCAGGGCTTCCAGCAGCCGGTGCGTGGTCTTGGTATCACCGACCAGCAGGACGTTATTAATGCCGACCCCATAACTGAACAATTGCCGGCGCAGTCCACGGGCGACCGTCCGAAACAGCAGGACAAAGAAAAAGGCCAGTCCAAAGCCGTAGATCGTCACCAGCCGGGCGGGAAAAATCACGGTTTCCGTCATATAGCTATAGCTGATGACGAATAACATGCCGATGAAAGTGCCGACCAGTAGCCGACCCAGCTCAGCGAAACGTTTTTCGTAAACCCGTAAATTGTAGAGGCCGAGCAGTCCAAAGATCAGAATCCAGAACGGCAGCAAGCTGACCACGACCGTTATATAGGTATGGGCGTGGACGTTAGCACTGAGCGGCTGGTGGTCAAGGCTGACGCGCAAGATATAAGCGATCATGAATGCCACAATGATAGCCAAGGCGTCGCCCAAGATCAGACCGAGATTATAGACGAGCGAGGCGTTGTTCTTCATGAAGCATAGGAATTGATTTTCAGGTCGCGGCTACTTACAGCTATACTAAATTGTAGCATTATGAAAGTGTCCGCGCTGAAGTACACGGTGCTGTCGTGGGTCAGCAGCTTGAGTCGGTTAATCCTGTTGCTGGTGCCCCTGCATGCTCTGGTAACCGTTTGGCTGTCTAGCTGGCTGGGTCACTATACGGCTCTGCGCCTCTGGAAGGAGTTCCTGCTGGCTCTCTGCGTGGCGGGCGTCTTCTATCTGTTTGCGACCGATCACAAGATTCGCAGCCACACCTTGACCAGGCGGCTGGCCTGGCTGATCCTGCTTTACATCGCTGTGACCATCATCTGGGGGCTACTGGCGCTGAACCAACACGACGTTACGTCCAAGGCTCTGGGCTACGGCTTGATCGTCAATCTGCGCTTCCTGATTTTCTTCCTTGTTACCTGGGCGGTCGCTTTGCGCTTAACCAAGTTCCGGACTAACTGGCAATGGTTGGTCACCCTGCCGGCAATCATAGTGGTGGTTTTCGGTTTGTTGCAGATTTTCATCCTGCCGAATGACTTCCTACGTCACTTCGGTTACGGCGCTTCGACCATCCTACCGGTCGAGACCATCAACCACAACCCGAATTACGTGCGTTTTTTCTCGACGCTGCGAGGCGCCAACCCATTAGGCGCTTATCTGTTAATACCGATCAGCCTGCTGAGCGTCATGCTGGTTCGCAAAGGCCGCGATTGGCGTCAGGTGCTGCTGCTGGCCGGTGCTGTCATCGTCTTGTTCTTTACCTTTTCGCGCAGCGCCTGGGTTGGCGCCGCTCTGAGTGCCATCACTATCCTCTTGCTCAGCCACCTTTCGAACTGGACACGCCAATTAGCTGCCGCCCTGGTCGTCAGCCTTATCATTGTTGCAGCCATATTGGGTATTACCCTACGGCACAATACCAAATTTGAGAATTTCATCCTTCATACACAGACTAACTCCCAAGTGGCTGCTACATCAGACCAAGGTCACCGTGCCGCCCTCAGAGCCGGCTTGCATGACCTGCGCTACCACGCCCTAGGCGATGGCCCTGGCACGGCTGGCCCAGCCAGCATTTATAACAATCATCCGGCTCGCCTGGCCGAAAATTACTTTATCCAAATCGGCCAAGAAGTCGGCTGGCTGGGCCTGCTGATGTTCGTTCTTATAAATGCCGGCGTCGGCTACCTACTATTCATCCGCCGTAGCGACCCACTGGCTCTCAGTCTGTTCGCCAGCTTTGTCGGCTTGACCTTTATAAATCTGCTGTCGCATGCCTGGACGGATGATACGCTGGCCTATGTCTGGTGGGGTCTGGCCGGCATCGCCATGGT
>CAZCXO010000077.1:0-4071 GCA_964502645.1 uncultured Candidatus Saccharibacteria bacterium | reverse complement strand
CCTGATAGGTCGCCGCCCAGTGTCGCTGGTAGCTTTTTGGCTTGGGCGCGACCTTCACGCACAGTTATGTCGAAAGGGTTGACGCCGGCAGCGTGGACCTCGACTAAGACCTGGTCAGGCTTGATTGTCGGTTTGGGCACGTCATTGATTTTGACCAAATCCTTGCCACCGTACTCTCTAATCTGGGCTGCTTTCATGAAACCCTCTACTTACTATACATAGTATAGCATAGTGGTTCAGTGGTTATGGTACTTATGCACAATGGCATGGCCTTTGCCGCGTTCAATCAGATAGCGATTGACCGGCACCGCAAAAATGAAAGCTACAAGCAAGGCAGCTGCCAGGCTACCCCAGAATAAAAAAGTACCAGGGCCGGCTGCCAAAGCGCCTGGAATCGAAATGATAATCAACGTGTCGACGATTTCCATGGTGATTATGGAAAGGCTGTCAGAAGCTAAGGCGATTTTGACTGAGTTCTTAAAGCTCAGTTGGTTGGACAGTAGCGGCCGCATTGTCATGGAGTAGCCAAAGATGAAAGCCAACGGGATGGTTAGGGTTTCAGTCGCCAGATTGCTCCAATTCAGGCCGGAGCCGATGGTAGAGCCAATGACTTCACCAATCGCACAACCACTAAGACAGTGCAGAGTAGCTGATATTGTCAATCTAGTGGTCGATGTACCCATTCCTCCATTATAAGTTGATATAATGAACAGACAATAATCCGGGTATGTTGATGCGACAGTTCATGCGGTTTTTGCGGCATTACAAGTTATTCAGTTTGGCGGCAGTGGCTTTGATTGTCAGTTTGGTTCTGCAGCTCGGCGGTCAGGCCACGGCGGCGCATTGGCTGCTTGGCATTGTTTCAATCTTTGAGGTCTTACCGTTGGGTTGGCAGATGTGGCAGGACCTCCGGTCGGGTACATATGGTATTGATATCCTGGCCGCCACTGCTATTATCACCTCTGTTATTTTAGGCCAGTACTGGGCGGCGATCGTGGTGGTCATCATGTTAACTGGTGGTGAGGCGCTGGAACACTATGCAGGCCACCGGGCCCGTAGCGAACTGGACGCCTTGCTGGCCCGCGCACCTCAGCAGGCGCATGTCTTGCGCAAAGGCAAAACCGTCGACGTACCAGTCAGTGAACTTAAAGCCAGTGATAAGATCATTATCAAGCCCGGTGAAGTCGTACCAGTCGATGCCGTCATTATCGAAGGCATGGCCAGCTTTGACGAATCGTCACTGACCGGCGAGAGCGTACCACAGGCTAAGGATATCAAGGATCAGTTGCTCAGCGGTTCGATTAATCTTGACGGCGCCGTGACAGCGAAAGCTACAGCCAGTGCCGCGGACAGCCAGTACCAACAGATCATTAAGCTCGTCCAAGCAGCAGCGGTGACACAGACGCCGTTTGTGCGACTGGCTGACCGTTACAGTTTGCCGTTCACATTCTTAGCCTACGCCATTGCTGTGACGGTCTGGGTGTTCAGCGGCCAGGCCATCCGGTTCCTGGAGGTCATAGTCGTGGCTACGCCTTGCCCGCTGCTATTGGCAGCGCCAATCGCCTTAATCAGCGGCATGGCCCGGGCCAGCCGCTACGGCATCATCGTCAAAGGTGGTATTGCCCTGGAAAGGCTGGCTGAAGCCAAGACCATGGCTTTTGACAAGACCGGTACCCTGACCAGTGGTGTTTTGGAAGTCGACCAAGTCGCGGCCTTCGGTTCGTATAAGAAAGATGAAGTTCTGGCTCTAGCTGCCAGCCTGGAACAGTCGTCCAACCACGTCCTGGCCCAGGCCATCGTATCAAAAGCCCAGTCCCAGAACCTGAAATTCCCTAAGGTCAAACAGCTGCAAGAGTTAGCTGGCCGCGGTATCAAAGCCAACCACAAAGGCCAGGAAATCCTGGTCGGCCGGCTTAGTCTCATCCAGGAAAACGCCGCTAAGATACCTAAACAGTTCAAACCCAAGAGCATTAAAGAAACGGCTGTTTATGTCGCTGTCGGTGACGAAATGGCCGGAGTAATAACTTTAAGGGACGAATTGCGTCCTGAAACCAAATCGACTCTGGCCGACCTGCGTGAATTCGGCATCAAGGAAATCATCATGGTGACCGGTGACAACCAGGCCACTGCCCAAGTTATTGCCAAGGCGGCCGGCATCAGCCATGTCCACGCCGAGGCCTTACCGGCTGAAAAGCTGCATATCTTGGAAGAGGTTAAGGCAAGACCGTTGGCATTCGTCGGTGATGGCGTCAACGACGCGCCGATTTTGACAGCGGCTGATGTCGGCATCGCCCTGGGTGCCCGCGGCTCGACAGCGGCTAGCGAGTCAGCTGACATGGTCATTATGCAGGACAACTTGAGCTATGTCGTTACTGCCGTAGCGATTGCTAAACGCACATTCCAAATCGCCCGCCAGAGTATTCTGATCGGCATCGGCCTGAGCATATTGCTGATGCTGGCCTTTGCTACCGGCCGTTTCTCACCATTATCCGGAGCCATTATCCAGGAAGGCGTCGATATTTTCGTCATTTTCAACGCCCTGCGCGCACACCTGATCAACTTCAGTGGTTGACCAGCAGCAACGCGACGACCAGAGGCACTAGCAAGTTGTCCAGCCCCCAGACCGCCAGGTTCTCCACGATTGTGGCCACGAGACTGACTCCAGCTATAAAGCTAAGGCTCAAATCCTGGCTAGCCAGTTGGTTGTAGCCCAGCAGAATTACGAATGACACAATGAAGAAAGTCAGCGTGCCGACAGCGCTCTTAGGATATTTAAAGATCAGATATTTCAATCCGTTGCCGAACTGGACACCTAAAATAGCCGCCAGGCCGTCAGCCAGCGCCATCTGCATCAAGGCCGCAGCGTAAATCCACTTGTCGTGGGTGACGATGGCGATCGTGCCGACAGCCAAGGCAAAGAACAATTCGCCCAATGTCGGCCGCTGTACGCTGTGGATGGCTTGGAACAGCTTCAAAGATTTCGAAGCGATAACGACTACTAGGAACGTCACGCTCAAGGCCTGTATCTGGTGCCAGGTCAAAAAGAACGGCCAGAAAGCCACGAAGCTGCCAACTGTAATATGGATGAACTTGCGGCCTACCTCAGTATGGATGTCACGCCGCCGCCAACGGAACTCATTAATCAGCAATAGCACCAGAATTACGGCTATGGTTATAACGACGTTTATCATTCTTCGATTGTACCGCAAAAACTGGTCGGGGTGACTGGATTTGAACCAGCGACCTCAGCGTCCCGAACGCTGCGCGCTACCAAGCTGCGCCACACCCCGAAAATAATCTGAATTTACAGGGGTTGATTATACCTAAGATGGTCGGCAATAGCCAGGCGCTGGTAATTTTTAATATTTGGGTTATGCTTAAAATGGTGAGTGCCAAAATCGAAACAATAGAAAAGGCAAAGCTTTTTCTCGTCACTGGGAACGACGAGGTTCTAGTCTTCACTCGAAGTCAAAAAGAGGAAACCCGGCAGGGTGGGCATGATTTGGTCGGTGGTACCTTGAATGAGGGCGAAGACCGATTTTCAGGTGCTATCCGAGAGACTGGAGAAGAAGCCAAAGGTATCAAACTTCAGTATATACGGTTCCTGTTGACGAGACCCAAAATGAAAACTATTAAGTCTATCGAAGCAGGCACAAAAGAAAAGCGAGAGGTGTTGGTATTGACGCACCTGCTAGCTGCTACGTTTGAACTGGAACGACCTGAAGATGGCATCGACGGTATTGAACTGAGTGACGAGCACGACGATGTTCAAGCTATTCCAAGAGTACGTCTTCAGAGCCCAGAAATTACATTACCAGGAAAATACAAACTAGCAGCCCGTGTATTTGAGCCTGTCTTCGCCGAGCTTGTTACGCTAAGCAATGAATCAAATGTGGTCAATCTTGATGACTTCCGTCAACCTGAACGACTAGCTGCCTAGCCCGCTGAGCATTCCTGACTTATTAAGTACCGACTCGCCGTGACGGACGAGGTAGATCGTCGTGTGTTTCACGGTTTTGGCTCCACAAGATAATGTAGCAGCAGCGTGCCGCGCTCGTTCAATTGCTTGCA
>CAZCXO010000076.1:0-4090 GCA_964502645.1 uncultured Candidatus Saccharibacteria bacterium | reverse complement strand
GAGCGCGTGATTCACATTCACGAGGCCGGGGGTTCGAGTCCCTCATTGCCCACCATGCTACATTAAAGCTCATGTATAATCTGTGCTATGAAAGGTTTAATCCTTAACTGTAGGAACTTTAACTTCAAGGATACGCGAAATTCAATTAAGCCTAAAGGTATATCAGAGTTCCTAAAAGATAGAAATCTAACAGAAGGATCATACAGGATAAAGTAGTGATTTTGACTTGTGTTGAGGGCACGGATAGTGAAGAAATAATTGTGCAAGCAGCTTCACATGCCACTCATATGATTCAGGAATGGCATAAGGGTAACAACAGCATTCTTGTGCTGCCATTTGCTCATCTATCCAATAATATAGCGCAACCTCCTTTGTCAAAGGATCTCATTAGTCTGTTTGTTAACAAGTTGCAAGCAAAGGGTAACACGGTGGAATTAATAACTTTTGGTAGCGACAAGGAATGGATGGTAGACGTCTATGGCCGCCCAAGGGCCACATCTTGGTTTCAGTTCCCAGCGTAAGCAATTAATTTTATTTTAGGTCTTTAATAGGTAAGCTATAGGTAATGGGAAAATTCTACGTGACAACCTCTATTCCCTATGTCAACGGGGATCCACATATCGGCTTCGCGATGGAGTTGTTGTATGCCGACGTGCTGGCACGGTCGGCTCGACAGCAGGGTGATGACGTTATTTTCAGCACGGGTACAGATGAGCATGGCGGCAAGGTAGCCGAAAAAGCCGCTGAGGCTAAGATGGACCCCAAGGTGTACACGGATCAAGTCAGCCGGCGGTTCCAGGAACTGGGGCAACTGCTTAATGTCAGCAACAACCGCTTTATCCGTACCACGGATCCGGGCCATGAACAACGTGCCCAATTAATCTGGAAAAAACTGGCTGCGGGTGATATTTACAAAAGCAAATACGTCGGTTGGTACTGCACTGGTGATGAGGCTTTCGTAACCGATACCGAAGTCAAAGCCAATAAAGGCGTTTGTCCCAATCACAACCGTCCCTATGAGCGGATCGAGGAAGAGAATTACTTCTTTAAATTGAGCAAATATAGCGACGCGATCAAAGAAGCCATCAACAAGAACACCTACCAGATCGTGCCGGCTAGCCGCGGCAATGAAATTCTGGCAATGCTCAAAACCGGTCTGGATGATATCAGCGTATCACGGCCGGCCGACAAGATCGCCTGGGGCATTCCGGTACCAGATGACAAGACCCAAGTCATGTATGTCTGGTTTGAGGCTTTGATGAACTATATAACCGTACTCGGCTATCCGGAACATGATGACTTCAAACACTTCTGGCCGGCCCATACTCATGTCATCGGCAAGGACATCATCCGCTTCCATGCGGCCATCTGGCCAGCGCTGTTGATGAGCCTCAAGTTGCCATTACCAAAGCAACTCTACGTCCATGGTTTTATCACGGTCGAGGGCAAAAAGATGAGTAAATCAATTGGCAACGTGGTTCATCCTGAGGATGTCGTCAAGAAATACGGTGTCGATGCTTGCCGTTACTACTTCTTGCGGCATATGCCCAGTTATGACGATGGCGACTTCAGCTGGAAGCGGCTGGAAGCGGCTTACAATAATGAACTGGCCAACGAACTGGGCAATGCTGTCCAGCGGACGGTAGCGATGTTCATCCAATACCAGAATGGCGTGATCGGCGATATGCCTGATGCCGAACACGATGTTGCCCAATATGAAGCTGCTTTGGCCGCTTGCCGGTTTGACCAGGCGATGAATGATGTCTGGGAACAAGTCCGCGGCCTCAACCAATACATCGACGAGGAAAAGCCCTGGGAGATTCACAAAGCCAAAGACGATGACCACCTGCGAGAGGTTCTGGCCTATCAGGCCAGCTCGCTGATAAATATCGCCCAGCTTTTGGAACCGTTCCTGCCTGATACGGCCGAGAAGATTAAAGAAATCTTTGGCACCGGTGTTGTCCAACCGCTCAAAGGTACGCTCTTTCCCAAACATGAGCCTGCTCCCAAGAACAAGAAGTAGCTATGCTCGAACTGGCTGATACCCACTGCCACATCCAATCCATCGGCCAGACTGCCGGCGAGCGGGTCACGCGCGAGATCTGGGCCAAAGTCCCGGACCGGACAGCTGACAAAGTCATCGGTGATGCCAATAAAAAGGGCGTCAATCGATTGATCTGCGTTGGTTGTGACCCGGCCGACAGCCGCCTGGCTGTCGATTTCGCCCAAAACCATGATAATTGTTGGGCGAGCATCGGCATCCACCCCCATGAAGCCAGGCACCATCTTGGCAGCGAAAATCTATCTAAGTTCGCTGCCTTGGCCACCAAACCCAGAGTCGTGGCGGTGGGCGAGTGTGGCTTGGACTTCTACTACGACCATTCACCGAAAGATGAGCAGCGCAAGGTCTTGGAATTTAAACTCAATCTAGCCCATGAAGCCGGTTTGCCAGTGATCTTCCATGTCCGCGAGGCTTTTGATGACTTCTGGCCGATCCTTAACAATTTTAAGGGATTGAAAGGAGTATTGCACAGCTTCACAGATACGGCCGCAAATCTGTCCAAGGCCCTGGACCACGGTCTCTACATCGGTGTTAACGGTATCGCTACCTTTGCTAAGGGTTCTGATCTGTTAGCAGCCTATAAGTCAATCCCTTTGGGCCATCTGTTACTGGAGACTGATGCACCATTCTTGACGCCGCGGCCCCACAGGGGTAGTATCAATGAACCTCAACGGATTGCCGATATCGCGGCTTTCCTGGCAGACTTGCGGGGCGAAAAGCTGGATGAACTGGCTGCAGAGACGACACGCAACGCCCGCAAGCTTTTTAGAATCTAGATGACCAAACCGCTTATTTATCTTGACCATGCCGCTGCTACACCGCTCGATGAGCAGGTGTTGAAGGCTATGCGGCCATACTTTTCTGAGAAATTTCATAATCCGTCGGCCACTTACACACCAGCCCGCCAAATTCACCAGGCTTTGGAGACCGCCAGATCTCAAACCGCTCATTGGTTGGGTACCCGTCCAGCCGAGACTATCTTCACTGCTGGCGGCACTGAGGCTAATAACCTGGCGATACACGGTGTTATGCGCCGCTTTCCCAAGAACAATTTGGTGGTTAGCAGCACTGAACATGACTCAGTCCTCGGACCGGCAGCCATTTATGACGTTCGACAGGCAAAAGTGAAACCTGATGGGAGGATTGATTTAGCTGCTTTAGCAAAAAATATAGACGATAAAACCGTCCTGATAAGTGCAGGCTATGCTAATAACGAGATTGGTACTGTCCAGCCGCTCAGACGCATCGCTCAGTTACTAACCGAAATTCGCCAGGAACGACTCCAGCGTAGTGTCAAAATACCTCTGTATTTTCACACCGATGCCTGCCAAGCCAGTAACTATCTTGACCTGCATGTTTCACGTCTTGGCGTAGACCTGATGACACTCAACGGCGGCAAAATCTACGGCCCCAAGCAAAGTGGCGTGCTATATGTCAAAGCCGGTATTGAACTTGATCCGTTGATTTCTGGCGGCGGTCAGGAGCGTGGCCTGCGCAGCGGTACCGAAAACGTAGCTGGCGCTATCGGCTTTGCGATGGCGTTGGATATCGCCCAAAAAATGCGCCAGTCCGAAACCCAGCGTTTGCAAAAGCTCCAGCAGCAATTTATCGAAGGCATTTTGAAGCTGCCAAAAACTGTCATTAATGGCTCTCAGAAATACCGACTGCCGAATAATGTCCATGTGACTTTTGCAGGTCGGGATAACGAACGCATGTTGATTCAGCTAGAAGAACAGGATATCCTGGCGGCTGCTGGTTCGGCCTGCAGTGCTAGTAGTGAAGAACCGTCGCACGTGCTCAAGGCCATCGGTTTAACGGATGTTGAAGCCCAAGCTTCAGTCCGATTCAGCTTGGGTCGTGGTACCACTGCACAAGAAATTAACAATGCCTTAAAAGTGCTAAAGAAACTCTTGGCGTAGTTTTACTTTCAAGTGGTGGGGGCACAGAAAGCACAAAAAAAAAGGGTTTAATTTTGGCCGGCCCCCGAGGTATATTTTTTTAATGAAATAAGAATGTGAGATGGGGGGT
>CAZCXO010000075.1:0-4104 GCA_964502645.1 uncultured Candidatus Saccharibacteria bacterium | reverse complement strand
CGGTTACCTTGTTGGTTTCTTCGTCGGATATAAAGGCCGCCTGGACACGCTTTGGTTTCGGCATGTCTGCTGTCAGCAGGAGCATGTCACCCTGACCGAGTAGCTTCTCGGCACCGATCTGATCAATGATCGTTCGGGAGTCGACTTGCTGCGCGGTTGTAAAGGCGATACGGGCCGGTACGTTAGCTTTGATCAGGCCGGTAATAACATCGACTGATGGACGCTGGGTAGCCAGCACCAGGTGGATACCAGCGGCGCGGGCCTTTTGAGCTAAGCGGACAATCAGGGCCTCAACATCACGGGCGGCCATCATCATCAGGTCGGCCAACTCATCAATCACAATTACGATGTATGGCATGCCGGCTTCTTTTTTCAGATTGTTATATTCACCAATGTTGCGGCGGCCGACTTCGGCCATAGTTTTGAGGCGTCGCTCCATTTCAGCCACGGCCCACTTCAAGGCGCTGATGCACTTCTCGGGCTCGTTAATAACCGGCGTCAGTAGATGCGGAATGTCATTATATGGTGTCAGCTCAACTTGCTTTGGGTCAACCAAAATCAGCTTCAGATCACTGGGGCTGTTGCGGTACAGCAGACTGGTCAGAATATCATTGATCATAACTGACTTACCAGAGCCAGTCTGACCAGCGACCAATAAGTGAGGCATTTTAGCCAGGTCACCGACGATTGCCCCTCCGGCAATATCCCGGCCAATCACAAAGCCGAGCGGCCCATTCAGGGCTGCCCACTCACGCGACTGCAACAAACTGCTAATACGCACCATGGCCGGCTTCACATTCGGTACCTCGATACCAACGGCGCGTTTGCCAGGAATCGGGGCTTCAATACGAATGGAATGAGCGGCTAGATCGAGCGCCAGGTTGTTTTCCAGGGCGGTAATTTTGGTCAGTTTTACCCCAGTTGGTGGCTTGAGAGTGTACTGCGTTACGCGCGGGCCAACATTGGCGCCTTCCATTTCAACGGCAATGTTGAAGTTATTGAAAGTTTCTTCTATAGCTTTTGCATTACCCTCAACGTCGCCGGCGTCAGCTTTATCCTGCTTTTGATTCAATAAGGTCACGCCTGGGAACTGCCAATCAGGATCGCTGGCGGTGGTGAGCGCTTCGTGATTCTCCGAGGCAGTCAGTTTTTGAGCGGTGTTTTTCATGCTGCTTAGGCGCTTGTCCTGGGCATTGTGATGGATGACCGGCACGCCTTCATTCAGTTTGAAGCCGGAATCGCTGGCCTTCGATTTGAGGTCTCCAATATCAGTATCGGCCTCTTTATCCTTGCCAAAGATTTTGAAGACATTGAAGAATACCTTTGGTGAGATGCCAAAGCTTAGGCAGCCGAGTAGCCAAGCCAGGACGAAGAATAATATAGCCGCCGGTAGTTTATCGAGTGCGCCGAGAACGGTGCCGCCGACTAATTGTCCGGCCGAACCACCGTGACCACCAGTAAAAGTGCCGTCCTCTGCACCATTAGCGAAGGCGACGTAAGCCCAGGCAGAGGCTGCCAGGACGAAGCCAAACATGGCCGTCAGGTTCTTGAGCGGAATGCGGTGATCGACAGTGCCAAACTTGATAACACCAAAATACACTAGAGCAATTGGAGTCAAAAACGCCATCCAGCCCAGAGTCCAATAAGCGCCGTGGAATAATCCCTTCGGCAAATTACCGCCGGTACCAAAACCACCCAACAATATGAATAAGGCTGCCAGGATGAGTAGTACGCCCCAGGCCATCGCCCAAAACGGCGACCGCTCGACGGCGACTTCTTCCTCGATGGTTTTGCGCTTTCTAGTTTGTTTTTTCTTTTTGGCCATTTCCGTGTCCTATTATACCCTTTATCAATCTGGATGACTAGTGTTCGGATAGTCCGCCTGATCATCCAACAGCTTCGTTATCTCGGCATCAATTTCTGCCCTTCGTTGCGGGCTATTATTATCACTTGGATCAAGCATTTCCATTTCAATAATTAATTTACGTAGCTGCTTTACATCAAGATTACGACGAAACTGATCACTCTCTTGCTTCACTGACTGGCGCTGCTCAAGCAACGGATCTTCTATTTCGGGAGCCACGCCCTCTGCTACGCCTTGACGCCATTTATCTAGGCCCTCATCGAGTGGTCGAGGAGGCCGTGGATCAATATCTGGTATATCTTCAGAACTAACCATTAGCATACTATAGCATTTTTTACTACAGTTTGTCAATGAAGCTCATGCTAAGACAGGCCCGGAGGCCTGTCTTAAATCATCATTGATTGGGTTTATGCGAAATGTGGCTTGTGGCTCGCAGCTGGTTGTGCTGGTGGGGCCACTGTTCTTCGCACCGCTATCTCGCCTTTCGACTTATTGGCTTCTGCTTGCAGAGCGTAGTCGTTCCAATCAGCTTGATCTTCGTAGTGAACAACCTTTTCGGCAAGGGGCGTCGGTGATGGCTCAGGCCCTATCATTTTGTCCAGATCAGCTTCAAAAGCCTCTTTACCCATATCATTGCGGGGGTCAGCTGCTTGATCGTAGAGTCGAGGTTGACTCATTTAGTTGTACCCTTCTGTCCGTGTCTTATTTATTTTATGGTTGGACAAGAACCATATAATACCAAGTATAGATGATTTTGTCAATCGAGTGTTAGGAGTAGTCCCTGATGATTTGCTCGAGCCCTGCTACTGCTACTGCCGTAAATTGGTCGAATGCTCTGGCGTAAAACTCTGGCGACTTGTCGTAGTAGGACTCTTTTAGAGTCTTGAAATAAGCACCAAGTAAAACAAACGTATCCCGGCTTGCTTCAGGCTGAGTGCCGTTTGTGATCTTGTCCTGAGTCAGGAGATCACTCATTAGCTGCAGCACTTCGATTTTTCCAGGGTCGGTTAACCCGGGAGCTAATTCTTGTGTAGCTATACTCAAAGGGACACCTATAATACCACTTATAGGCCTTGCAGTCTATAGGTTGCTGTGCTTCGGTCTCTGGTAGAACTAGTCGATGCGGGCGTCTTGGGTAAGTAGGCGGGCGCGCATTTCTTCAAAACGGCGTTGCTGTTCGGCGGCAACTTCTTCGGGAGTTTTTTCGGCAGCTTGTGGTGTGCCTGGCTTCTGTTGCTTGCCTTCTCCACCACCGCCACCATTGCCGTTGATGACATTGATGACTGGGATGACGATTGGGCTACGCTGGGTTTGCTCGAATAGATAGTGTGTCACGTGCTCACGGATTTCCTGTTTGAAGCGATCGAGATCGACGCGCTTGAAGCGTTGGGCAACGGCCCGGCGCATTTCACCACGCAATCCGTTCATGATCTCTTCATTGTCGCGCATATAGATGAAGCCACGACTGATGATATCCGGGCTGGTCATGAGGGTGCCGGCCTTCTTGTCGACGGTCAGGACGACCGCTACCAGGCCTTCTTCGGCCAGGATCAGACGATCCTTGACGACGACGTTGCTGACGATAGCGCCAGTCTGGTCGACTAGGACGGTACCGTGTGGTACTTCACCGATCATTTCCATCTTTTCAGTGGTCAGAGCCAAGACTTCACCGTTGGCGGCATTGTAAGTGTTGGCGCGCGGGATGCCCTCTTCGATCGCCAGTTCAATATGGCGCTGTTTGACGCGGTAAGCACCGTAGATCGGGATGAAAAACTTCGGACGAAGCATCTTGATCATATCGGCGTATTCATCGCGGGAAGCGTGACCGGAAACGTGCAAAGGGCCGACATTATCGAGGTCGTGGTTGCGATGCTCGTAGACATGAACACCTTTTTTGACGAGACCGTCGACCATTGTTCCGATCAGGGCGTCATTACCGGACTCGGGAATTGGTGTGGAGCTAAGGACTACGGTGTCCTGCTCCTTCAGTTTGATGTGGCGGTGGTCGCCGCTGGCCATACGTTGCAAGGCTGAGCTAGGCTCGCCCTGACTTCCAGTACAGACTATGACCACATCAGTGTCTTTCATAGTGGCTACGCTGGCAATGGGGACGAACGTGCCTTTGGGTACGCGGACAAAGCCGTTGCGCACTGCCATCTCCAGCGTCGAGACCATGCTGCGACCGTCCATGGCCACTTTTTTGTTGTGGTGGACGGCAGCGTTGATGATCATCTGGACAC
>CAZCXO010000074.1:0-4171 GCA_964502645.1 uncultured Candidatus Saccharibacteria bacterium | reverse complement strand
CCGCCGATGTTTTTGACGAAGTAGCTGTCGTGGGAAATATACAGGATGGCGCCGTGGTATTGCTTGAGGGCGTCTTCCAGCTCTTCGATGCTCGGCAGGTCAAGGTGGTTGGTTGGCTCGTCCAGGAAAAGGACCTGAGGATCGTTGGCCAGCATCTGGATTAGCTGGAAGCGGGCTTTCTGTCCACCGCTTAGGCGCGAAACCAACACGGCACCGTCCGTGGCTGGGTTAAATAAATAGTCGCCTAGGAACTGCATGATTTTCTGGTCGCTGATGACCAGCCCCTTGTCGCGACAAGCCTGCTCGATGGCGTCGTGCAGCGTCATGGGTAAATATTTTTCATCAATCTCTTGTTCGTAGATACCAATTTTAAGCTCGGGCTCGACGGCGATGTGGCCGGCAAACAATTTTGGCACCGTAGCCTCATGTGGATGCCAGCGCTCCGGATCGGCTTTGGATATTATGCCCTTGATCAGGCTGGTTTTACCGGCGCCGTTACGGCCGTGTAACCTCAGTCGTTCACCTTCCCGCAGCTGGAAACTGATGTTTTCAAATAGGGGCGTATGTAGGTAGCCCAGGCTGACTTTGCTAAGTTCGATAAGTAGCCGATTGCTGCCGCTCTGCCCGCTTTTAGTCCGGACAATTATGTTGCGGGCCTTATGCTCATCATAGGCGGCGCTCATTTTAGTATTCAGGTTGCCGGCTGATTCGCGGTCTATCCAAAATGACGGCTTATCTTTTTGTTGAAGTTCGGTGAGCTCGGTCTGCACACGGATTTCGAGCGACTTGAAGCGCTGGATAGTGCCAGGGTCGCGGGCTTTCTCTTTTAGGCGGCGAAACCGGATGAGATCCTCTTTGAGATTGGAGATACGGCGCCGGCTGATGTCATATTCATTCACCTGCGAGGTCATTTTGTGAGCGTTAATGCGCAAATAGTCATCATAGTTACCGGGGAAGATGTAGGCTCGGCCATCACGAATTTCAATGATGCGGTCCACTTCGCGCAGCACGTCTCGATCGTGCGTGATAACCACGACGGCTTCTTTTACAGCCTTGAACCACTCCAAAAAGACGGCTTTGGCGACGTAATCCATGTGGTTGGTCGGCTCATCTATCAGGGCTAGGTCGGCTTTGGCATGCTGGACTTTGACCAATTCCACAAATCGCTTTTGACCGCCGGATAGCTGGCTGAGGGTACCATTAATCTGTTGCAGATTTAGTTGATAGGCTGTTAGGCTTCGTATAATCTCTTCCTCAACCGTGAAGTAGCCCAGAACGTTGAAGCGTTCCAGTGCCTCACTATAGCGCTCCATTTTCTTCATATTGCTGCCCATACTGGCTGGATAGGTGTCCAGGATGTGCTTGAGATCGGCGTATTCCGGCAGGTCGGACAAGATGTACGCCAGGACCGGCTGATCTTCGTAGCCGTGATGCTCCTGGCGTGAGCTGATGGTCACTAGGTGCTTGCGAAAAGTTACTTCGCCGGCGAAGTCTGTGTCCAGCCCTGTTAGGATGTTAAATAAAGTGGTTTTACCGGTACCGTTACGACCAATCAAGCCAACTTTTTCACGGGCCCGCAGCTGGAACTGCAGGTCACCGTACAGTATTTTGTCACCGTATGACTTGTCGTAGATATCAATGTTTGCGATCATCGTATTTCCTGAAGTTTTTCAACAATAACAGAGGCTGTTAAGCCTTCCATCTGAGCGGCATCAACTATTTGCCAGTCGCCTACCTGGCTGCGACGCAAATCAGCCATATAGGCACCTGTCTTCAGCACATCACCGACGTCCTCGGCCAGTGAACGTATATACGTGCCTGAGGAAACACTGGCGGTAAATCTAATATCCGGGTACTTATAATCATCCAGACGAATGGCGTAGATAGTGACCGATCGCGGCTCCAACTGAACTTCCTTACCTTCGCGGGCCAGTTTATAAGCCCGTTGGCCGTTAACTTTGATAGCTGAGTAAATCGGGGGGACCTGCATAATTTCACCCCTGAATTTGTGAAGCGCCGCAGTAATTTCAGCCGGTGTAGGCACTCTATCGGATACGGATGTCTTGTCACCTTCATCATCGCCGGTGGTACTGGTCTTGCCCAGTCGCATGGTAACTTCGTAGATTTTATCGAGCTTGGAAAATTCCTGAGCACGTTTGCAGTAACTGCCGACGAGAATCACTAACAGGCCCGTCGCCAACGGATCAAGCGTGCCGGAATGCCCAACCTTGACCTGCTTGGGCTTCTTCCCCTGTTCTGTGGCTATCAACCGACGAACTTTATTGACCACATCAAACGATGTCCAGCCCGCAGGTTTATCAATCAACAATATGCCATCCATGCGCCTATCATACCTTACTTACAGGCGTTGAGGCGTCGGGCAACACTCATAAGGACAGAGTAAGCTAGCGCCACAGGCTGGCTAAAAGCCACCTGTAAAGCGCTCTGTCCGTTGAGTGTGGTCAACGTCTTACCCTGTATGTTGGCTATGGTTGCGGTGGGCCGGCAGGCGGTTGAGTTGGATCAATTCCTGGCAAAGGCGGCATCATCGGCGGTGGTACCGGAGGCGGCGCGGTAGGATCAATGACCGAAGGCCCGGTAGGATCATTCGGCACACTTGGCAGCGGTGGTACGAGGTTTGGTGGCAGCATAGCATCCGGTGGCTCAACTGGTGCTAAATCAGGCATAACTGCAGGTGCTACTGGATCGGCTGGTGGCAATGGTGGTTCGGTCGGATTAAGATCAATCGGCATTGCATTCAAGGCGGCGACCGGTTCTGGTCGAGATGGTGAATCAGTTAATGCTCCCTGCACTGCATCACGGGCATCATTAACATCGGCTGGTGGGGCGACTTCAGATGTTTTCACCGAACTTTCAAGATCGGCCAATGATTGTTCAACTTTCTCCGTTTCCTCCGCTGGGGCAGAAACAAGTGGCGGTTCGGTTGGATTAACTTGCGGTGGTTGCGGTACTAGTGTCGGCAATTCGAGTGATGGTGCTGGAGGGTTGTTGCTACCGTCACGGCTCAATAAGGGCTTTTCAGTGTTAGCAGTGCTCAACGGATCGGTTGATGGCTCGAGTCCCATTGGACGGTCATTAGCAGTTAGGGTACCTCCCAGTGTTGGTGGTTCCAGGATTAACTTGCTACTCGTTTTGCTGGCATCCTCGGCTGGCGGTTCTTCTATGACTTCTTCGGCTTTGCGTAAGGTACCCTGGTCATCAATATGAATTTGCTCGACTTGCTCTTCTTCCGGTTCATTTGCTTCGTCACCTTCAAGATGATCGATCTGCAATGAACCGTCCTGGTCAAGCTTTACCCCTTCCGGCTGTGACTCTTGTTCGTCGGCTTTGGCCGGTTCTTCAGACTTTATGGCAGTTGGAATAGGCGATGGGGGCCCGGCCGGCGGCTGATCGTTGGTATCAGGCGCTGGTTCTTCAACTTTTCGCTCTTCCACTGGGGCTGGTTCTTCTTTTTCTGGCTCGGGTTCGGCCGGAGCTTCTGGTTCTGGGGGTGTTGGTTCGGGTTCCTGCAGCTTGGTAGCGACCAGTTGTTGATTGGCGCCGGCGGCCATTAACTTTGAACTGACGCTCATAGTAACGGCAGAGGTTTTGGCATTACTAAAGCGATCTGTCTCGGCAACAATTCCGGTCAAGAATGCGGTGGCCATTTGCTCATCAAGTACCTTTTCACCCAGTTGATCGGAAATGCCGACTAGCATTTCGCTGAGACTACTGGCATTTTCGTCGGCCCAGTTAATACTGCCTAGCGAGCTTCCAGGTTGTGTACTTACAGATATGACGGTGGCGTCGTGCAAAATGCGGCCGTGTGAAGTAATGGCCTGGTCGAGATCATTAGGATCTTGAACACCGAGAGCTACTACCACGTCAACATTAAAGTCGCCTTGGCTGAATTCGAGGTCTTTTTCAGTAATGGATGTACGATACGGGGTAATAAAGATTTTGACATGATCTTCTTCGACTTTGTAGCGAAGCTTGTCTGCCTTGGTCTTGTCGAGAGCAATTATAAAGTCGCGCAAGGAATCAGTGGTCTTCTCGATCGTTTCCTCTGGTTGCAGGAATTCCAAGACGGGTGGCACTTCACCGCTAAAGACGGCGCTGCCATGCTTGCCTAATTTATTAAGCAACAGCGTAAAACCAATCGCGGCCGACA
>CAZCXO010000073.1:0-4225 GCA_964502645.1 uncultured Candidatus Saccharibacteria bacterium | reverse complement strand
GTTGTATTGCATTTAACGGACGCTGATAGACATGAAATGATGGGAGGGACCCAGCTCGAAAACGCCAAACGCCTATACCAAAAATATCATTGGGAAAAATATAGCCCGGAAGAGGTTCGGGATATGGTTCTCAAAGAGATGATCATTGCTATCAAAAAAGACATTAAATTAATGCCTGGCGTGCATAAGACACTGCAAATTCTTAAGAAGGCTAGGTTGCCAGTCGCGATCGCGTCATCTTCACCCGTAATTGTAATTAACACGGTAATCGACAAGCTAAAGTTGCTTGAGTATTTCAGTCAGATTTATTCGGCGCATCATGAACTTTACGGAAAGCCACATCCAGGGGTTTTTATCGAGGTTGCCAAACGCCTTAAAGTTCAACCCGAAAATTGCTTGGTCTTCGAAGACGCGCCGGCAGGTGTCTTAGCCGCCAAAGCGGCCAGCATGAAATGCATCGCCGTCCCCGAGCCAGCACTTAAAAACCACAAATATATCCAAACCGCTGACCTTATCCTCAATTCGCTAAAAGAATTCGATAAAAAGATGCTTATGAATCTGGACCAGGGTGCCTGATTGCCACAAGTCCCACTTTTTCATAGACGGCACGTGGCAAGGCGTTTTCTCCTGATATCCTAAGCATTGCATACAAAGCGTTCCTTCTCGATTCGACAGTATTAGCTGATATGCCTAAATGTTTACCTGTACGGCGCAAATTAGTGCCGTGAAGAATATCCGCTATTAATGTCAGGTTATTGCGTCCAAGGCCGGATAAACTTGGGGCAGCTGGGGCATCAACAGGTAGATCTCCTGCCAAAAATGCTCTGCTGATAGCGGGAGCTAATTTGTTTCTTACTCCATACTTGGCAACAATACCATCTCGCGCGGCCCTAACCACTTCTTCGTCAAGTTGTGTTTCATCTGCAGCCATCGTAATGGTGTCGCCAAATGAAGCTCGAATAAATATCTTTTCTTCAGTTGGGGTCAGTGGTTCTGAGGGTCTAAGCTCATCGAGCATGTCAGGATATATGGTGGCAATCAGTCTGCCCGGAGCAATTGTGAACGGCCCTATGATATCAGGATTTTTCCCAAAATGTGGGGCACTATTCATGTGTACAGATTGAGGAACAGCTGCTGGCATAAAAAATCCTTTCTCCGGGGTGTGGGGAAAGGACGGCAAGACTGGGCTGCATATCTTTCCCGTTACCCGGGCTAGATGGAGCACCAATGCCAAATGGGGCTGGTTGCTGGCAGGTCATCGAGCTAGGTCTCTCGCTGCGCTCTTTATATTCCTGAATTGTTAATGAATACATTATAGCATAGCACGGCAATAGGTTGCAGCAAAAAGTCGCATCTGTTAAAATGAGGATAAATCAATTAAGCAGGTTTGGGGTATGATCCTCCTGGCGGTGGCTGTGTAGGCGCCGACGGGTTTCCGGACTGAAGCGAAAGGACCAATCATGGCGACAGACGTCGATATCAAGGAATTATTAAATGCTGGAGCGCATTTCGGCCATAAGACCGAGCGTTGGCATCCCAAGATGGCGCCTTATATCCATTCCAAACGGGGCGGCACACATATCATCGATCTGGCGCAGACTGTTATAGCGCTGGAGGGCGCGTTGGCGTTCCTGACTAAGACTGCCGCCGATGGCAAGCAGATCCTGTTGGTTGGTACCAAGCGCCAAGCCCAGGACATTGTCAAGGCCGCTGCCCTTGAGGTTAAAATGCCTTATGTGACCGAGCGATGGTTAGGCGGCATGCTGACCAACTGGACGACGATTGGCGGCCGGGTCAAGCACCTGCAAGACCTGGAGAACCGTTTGGCCAGCGGTGAATTGGCCAACCGCTATAGTAAGCTCGAAGTACAGCGGTTCCAAGAGGAAATCGAACGCATGAACGTGCTCTACGGTGGTGTTAAAGAGTTGAATGCCCGACCCGGGGCGGTGTTCGTAATTGACATCGTCAATGATATCAACGCCGTACGTGAGGCTCGGCGTCTCAACATCCCAATCGTCGGCATCGTCGACACCAACGCCGACCCATCGCTGGTAACTTACCCGATTCCAGCCAACGACGACGCCATCAAGACGATCCAGCTAATCGTTGATTACGTTAAGCAGGCCATTGCTACTGGCCAATCCAGCGCCAAGAAGCCGGTCGATAAGGCTGAGGCACCCGCCGAAGTATCCACAGAAATATCAACTGAGACGCCAGCCGAGGCACCCGCTGAAACACCGGCCAAGGCTGCCAAACCTGAAGCTGAACCGGACAAGAAAGAGGACAAGTAATGGCAGACATCGAACAGGTTAAGAAGTTAAAAGAATTGACTGGCGTAGGCCTGACAGATGCCAAAAAGGCTCTGGACGAGGCAAAGGGCGATTTTGACAAAGCCCTGGAGGCTATGCGCAAGAAGGGCCTGACCAAGGCTGAGAAACGGACAGAACGTGAAGCCCGCGCCGGGCTGATCGGCACCTATAACCACGACGGCCGCATCGGCGTATTGGTCGAGGTCAACTGCGAAACTGACTTCGTCGCCCGCAATGAAATTTTCATTAATTTGGTCAAAGACTTGTCGATGCACATTGCCGCCAGCGAACCAGCTGACGTCAAGCAACTGCTCGGCCAGCCTTTCGTCAAGAATCCCGACCAAACCGTGGCCGACCTGGTCAAAGACCATGCCGCCCGACTCGGCGAAAACATCATTGTCCGCCGTTTCTCCCGTCTCGCCCTCGGCGAACTCAACTGAATATTAATTCAGCAAGCTTCGATTTTATAGTGGTTGTCTGAACCCAGTATGATAAAGTATGCAGTTTTACGTACTTTGTCATACTGACTCTAGCAAGACAACTAACTAAATTAAACATAGTGACAAATCATGGACTACAGGCCAGTTAGCAGAATCACCATCAGCCTACCGCCGGCGTTAATTGAACAGCTTGATACCCTTGCCAAAACGGATTACGCCAAGCGCAGCACCGTCATCCGGTTAGCCCTATTGGAATATTTGCGTAATCGACAAACAGCTGATGATTTCGCGCAACCGACAGAGACAGTGATAGAGAAAATGCACCACGAATTTCCAGGAACGCCGCCGAACGATATAGAATTGTTACAGTTTATGACTTACTATAAATATAACAAGGAGCAATAATGGATACGGATCAGGTGGTCAGCAGTGCCAAAGCCAAGTTCGGCCAGGCTGTGGAGCGGTTTCGGGACAGTCTCAAAGGTTTGAGAACAGGGCGGGCCAATGCCGCCATGCTTGACGGTGTAATGGTGGAGGCGTACGGAACGTCGATGCCGCTAAATCAAGTGGGTAACATCTTGGTGCCAGAGGCGCAGCTGCTTCAGATCACGCCGTTCGACCCCAACAATTTGCAGGCCATTAGTGAAGCTATCCGTAATAACCAGAGCCTGGGGCTGAATCCGACAGATGATGGAAGGGTAGTGCGGATTCAGATTCCGCCACTCAACGAGGAACGCCGACGTGAGTTGGCCAAACAGATCAGCGGCAAGCAGGAAGACTGCATGATCAGTCTGCGCAATGCCCGTCATGACGCCATGGACGCGATTGACAAGGCTAAGAAAAGCAAATCGATCGGGGACGATGAGGCCAAGCGCCTATCCAATCAAATCGAGGAGGTGATGAACCAGTCCCGCGGCGAGGTTGAATCCATCGCTAAGGCCAAAGAAGCCGAGATCATGAGGGTATAGACATTATTGCTAATATGTGCTAAAATAGCACATATGCGCACCCCAAACCAAAATCTTGGACATGAAAGTTGGCAGGCGCCAGACATGGCAGCATTGTATGAACGTAGCCGACTTGATCCCGAATTTGACGTCTTGGCCGAGATTCAGGCCACCACCGCGCCCCCTGAAGAGGTTAACTTTAGGCAAAATGGTCGGGTAGATTTCATGGCGACTAGCTCCGAATATGATTATGGCGAAAAACTACCTGGTGATTTGTATACGATCAGGCCTTTTGGAAGGCCTGATCGCGGACCCGAGTCCCGCGGACGGTATATCAGAGGAGAATTCAGTGATGAAGCCGAAGCTGGCGAAGCCATTAGCCGGGCCTGCGCCGCCCGGGCTTTTCTGCGGGCCTTTATGTCTGAACCATTTGCTGATGACGCGCCGGACCAAAATGCCTGGCGCATCCAGCAAGCGCTCAGACCTGAACGACTCAAGACCGTTGACGATGATATCCATGACAGCATGG
>CAZCXO010000072.1:0-4281 GCA_964502645.1 uncultured Candidatus Saccharibacteria bacterium | reverse complement strand
AAGTCCTTTTGGACTGATAAGATCTTCTTTGCAAGACGCGGAGAAGCTCACAAAGGATATGTTATTGGTAAGCTAGGCACTTCGCGTGACCAAATGGTCGCCCTGTGCGATGACGGACAGCTGCGCTCATATCGCAGCGGGAAGACCTTAAGGCATAGTAAGGGTGCTGGCTGGGGTAGATTGCCTGACGCAGATCTACTGAATCCCGCTCTATCACATGGTAATTTATACGGCCTTGATTACAGAAACCGCAGAAGCCAAACCTTGAGCCAGATTGTGGCTGAAAAGAGCGGGGTAGATTTCTAAATTAACCGGTGTTTGGTGGCTGGATCAGTGCTATAATAAGCATTGGCTATGGCAACATACAAACTGATTCAGGATATTGAGGCTGAGGACCACATTCTGGGGCCATTCTCGCTGCGGCAGTTCATCTTCGCGATGATTGCCGTGTTCCTGTTTTATATCTGTTTCATCTTGCTGGTCAAGCATCTTATATTCCTGCTGCCTGTCTTTTTACCCGCGGCGCTGTTTTTCGGATTCTTCGCCCTACCTTTCGGGCAGGACCAGCCGACAGAGATATGGTTCCTGGCCAAGTTGCGGTTCTGGTTCAAGCCCCGACGCCGGGTTTGGAATCAGAGCGGTGTCAAGGAGTTGGTCACCATTACCGTGCCCAAGAAAGTCGAGAAGGTGCTGACTAATGGCCTGACCCAGATCGAGGTCAAGAGCCGGCTGAACGCGCTGGCCCAGACGTTGGACAGTCGCGGTTGGGCCATCAAGCACGCTGGCGCCGGTGGTGTGACATATGCTCCGCCCACATCTGTCATCGGCGGCTCCGACGATCGGCTGATCGGCCTGGACAGCCTGCCGCAGGAGGTGCCGTTAATCGACCCCGTGGTGGCCGATGATATGTTAGATGAGACCACCAACCCTCTGGCCCGGCAGTTCGACACCATGATGAGCCGTTATAGCCAGGACCATCGGCAGCAGCTGGTCGACCAGCTTAATGGTACCGGCCAGCCGGCGGCGCCAGATCCGGGACAGCCTGCCAACTGGTTTATGGCTCACCCTGAGCCGGCCGTCCAGGGCAAACCCAGCGTCAGCGGCGGCGTCAGTGCCGCAGCTGATGACAGCGCATTGTCGGCCCAGCTCACTGCCCGGGCTAGTTCCAGCCATGTATCATTCGGTAATTTGCGGACCATGCGCCCCCTTAGTTCGAACCCTCCACCAGCCCCGGCTGTGACGGCGGCTGGAACGCCGATTGACTCTGTGACAGCCCCTCCTGACCCTGCTATACTATCCTTGGCCAGTAGCAACGACCTCAATGTGGCCACCTTAGCCCGCCAGGCTAAGAAAAACAAGGGTGGCGACGAGCCGCCCGGTGAGGTCGTGATTTCGTTGCACTGAACAACCGCCAAAAGCGCGGCACTTGTATAAAGGTGGGCCCCCATGGATCCGTCAACACAAACGACACCCGACCCTAATCAGCAAACTCCAAACCCGGTTCCCGAAACCGGCGCCTTGAGATTTGAGGCCAGTGCCACACCGACGCCATCGCCTTTCATCCCCGGCCAGTCGGTGCCGCCGGCTGAGGGCGGCGGGCCGCTGCGCATGCCTAGGGGTCCCAAACCGCCTGCCAAAAAGGAACCCCATGCCAACAGCACTCAGAATTCCCTACAGATCGCCGAGGTCCGCGACGGTATAGTCATCATGAATGATGGCTCGTTCCGTTCGGTGGTGATGGTTAAGAGCATCAACTTCGACCTGATGAGCGCCCAGGAGCAGGAGGGTGTTGAGTACGGATACCAGGGATTCTTGAACTCACTGTACTTCCCGATCCAAATTTATATCCGTTCCCAGAAGATTGACCTTGGACCCTACATCGCCAAGCTGGATAAGATCCGTACCGAGCATGACAACATGCTGCTGGCGTTGCTGATGGAAGATTACATCGGCTACATCGACAACCTCAGCCAACAGACCAACCTGATGGACAAGAAGTTCTACATCGTCATACCGTACTTTCCCGTAATCGATCCGCAGAAGGCTCTAACCCAGAGCAAGAAATTTCTGGGCGGCGTCGGCGGCCTGTTCAACAAGGCCGAGCAGCACGTCGTTATCAATGAACCGGACCTAGAAGCTGCCAAGACCGAGCTGCGCAACCGCGTCCAGGCCGTGCTGGGCGGTTTGCAGCAGTGCGGTGTCCAGGGACTGCCACTGGATACCCAGGAGTTGATCGAGCTTTATTACGATACTTACAATCCTGACACCGCTACCAGGCAGCAGCTGAAAGACTTCAGTGGGCTGACCGCTGATGTCGTGACCAAGGGTGCCGGTAACGCACCGCAACCACACCTGCAGCAGGAGTTGCGGCAGTGAGGGCCGGTTGATGTTCGGCCACAAGAAAGAACCGCCAGTTGACCCGGTGGCGCTGGCCAAGGCTCAGCAGCTTAGGGAGCAACAAGAGGTCCAGACCGCTTTCCAGAAGGGTATCACGGCCCTGCGTGACTTCATCGCCCCCAGTTCGATCGAGTTCAGCAACACCCACTTCCAGATCGGCACCCGCTATGCCCGCACCTACTATGTCTATGGCTACCCACGGCAGCTCTATACCGGCTGGCTCAGCGGCATGGTCAACCTTGACGAGATCATCGACCTGAGCATGTACATATACCCGGTCGAGAGCCAGGTTATACTGGAAAACCTGCGTAAGAAGGTCACCCAGTTGGAGGCCGGTATTCAGATCGAGGCCGAAAAGGGCCGGGTGCGTGACCCGGGCAAGGAAGCCGCCATCATGGACGCCGAGGAAATGCGCGACAAGCTGCAGGTCGGCGAGGAACGTTTCTTTCGCTTCGGCCTGTACTTCACGATTTATGGCGGCAGTATCGAGGAACTGGACTTCATCGCCAACAAGGTGGAGTCCATGCTGGGCCAGCAACTGGTCTACAGCAAACCGGCCAGCTCACAACAGGAGCAGGGCCTTAACAGTATCGTGCCACAGCTGGTTGACCAGCTGCAGATCCGCCGTAACATGAGTACTGGCGCGCTCAGCACCAGCTTTCCGTTCACCAGCGCCGATCTCAGCCAGGATAACGGCATCCTTTATGGCATCAATATGCACAACTCCGGCCTGGTCATCTTTGACCGCTTCACGCTGGAGAATGGCAACTCGGTGGTATTCGCCAAGTCCGGCGCCGGCAAGAGCTTTGCGGTCAAGCTGGAGGCGCTGCGCAGCATGATGTTCGGCACTGAGATCTTCATCATCGACCCTGAGAACGAGTACCAGCGTATGGCCGAAGCCGTCGACGGCGCCTACGTCCGTCTCAGCCTCAACTCGGCTACCCGCATAAACCCGTTCGACCTGCCCAAGGTCGTTGACGCTGAGGAGGCCGATAACGCCTTGCGCAGCAATCTGATCACGCTGCATGGCCTGCTGCGCCTGATGATGGGTGGCGCCCAGGTCGAAATGGCTGGCGGCGGCACCATGCCGGCGCTGGCTCCGTCCGAAGAAGCCGACCTCGACGCCGCTTTGATTGAGACCTATGCCAAGGCTGGCATCACCAACGACCCGTTGACCCATACGGCCACGCCGCCGACCGTGGTCGACCTGTATGACACGTTGCTGCACATGGGTGGCACCGGACCGCAACTGGCCCAGCGGTTGCGCAAGTACACTACAGGTACTTTCGCCGGCATCTTCTCGCAGCAGAGCAACACCGATGTTAATAATCCCTTGGTGGTGTTCAATCTGCGCGACCTGGAGGATGAGCTGCGGCCGGTCGCCATGTACATCGTCTTGAACTACATCTGGAACAAGACCAAGACAGATGAGAAGCGCCGCATCCTGGTCGTCGACGAGGCCTGGCAGTTAATGAAATACGAGGACTCGGCCAACTTCCTCTTCTCGCTTGCCAAGCGCGCCCGCAAGTACAATCTCGGCATCACGACAATTACCCAGGACGTCGAGGACTTCATGGGCTCTCGCATGGGCCGGGCCATCGTGGCTAACGCCTCAATGCAGTTCCTGCTCAAACAGTCACCGTCAGCAGTCGATGTTCTGACCGAAGTCTTTAAGTTGACAGCGGAGGAGCAAAAACGGCTTAGCCAGTTCCCGGTCGGCCAGGGCCTGTTCTTTGCCGGCCAGAATCATGTCCACATCCAGGTGGTGGCCAGCCCGACCGAGACCGGACTGATCACGACCAATCCGGCCGAGGTCCAAGCGATTGAGCAGGCGGGTGCCGTGGATCTCCAGGCCGCTGGAGCGGGCGAACTCAACCAGCCCCA
>CAZCXO010000071.1:0-4325 GCA_964502645.1 uncultured Candidatus Saccharibacteria bacterium | reverse complement strand
TACGCTAGACATCAGTAAAATGCAAGTACAAAACACCTGTGGTTGGTGGGGTATAGAGTCGGATTTTAACTGGTAAACTTTTAGTTTAGAAACTGTCTATGTGACGAAACCCATCAGGGTGTAATGATATCCGAGAAGGAATACTTAATTGAGCTAGCATTTTTGGGTCGTGGGTTGAGACCGCAATTTCTCCTATTTGCTGCAGATAGTCCATAACCTGGTCTGCTGCATGTTCGCGCAGTACAGGATCTGTCTCCTGAGGTCCCAAGCTTGTAGCATTTGGGTCGATAATTACTTGTCTTATTGTACCCGCTTCATTTCCGGCTGACATATGTGCTTGGATTATACCATGTTATCATACTTAATTCAAGCATCGGCGTCTTGGCGGGCCCGACCGGATTCGAACCGGCGATCTCCTCCGTGACAGGGAGGCGTGATAGGCCAACTTCACTACGAGCCCGCATCGTCATTGGGTTAAAAGACAGGGGTAATGATAGCAACTAAGGTGGGAAAAAGCAACGTTCTGGCCTATTTGAGCTTGATGTAGTAATGGACGGGTTGCTTAGCTTGGAGCGGTTTGGTGTATTTAGTGATTGGGGCGAAGTTGAACTGGATGTGGGCGGCGTGGACGCTGCTGCCGGAGCGGTCAATCAGCTTGACGATGTCCAGGCTGAAACCGGCATTGATGATGCTGGAGACCTGGTTCGGCTGCAGCTTGAACAGCACCGAAGTGATAGCCGGCGGCACATCAAGGTCGTTGAGGGTAACCGGCGCGGTGTACACGCCGCCCCCCGCCTTGGTCAACAAATCATCGGATACCTGGGTGGCCAGGGTGCCGAAGTCTATGCCGTGCTGGAGCTGTTGTTCGGCGTTGGCAGCCCTGTCATTGGTGGTGGTGTCCAGTTTGGCCACGACAGCCTGGGTCAGGAGTTGCTGCTTGAGTTCACGCCGAAAGTCGGTTTCGCTCCAACCCCAGAATTCGCTCAACACCTCATGAAAAGCCCGGTCGCTATCGCCAAGCCGGTTCTCGTCCCGGACCAGTTGGAGCTGGTCACTGACCATCTTGTTGGTGACAGTGACTCCGTTCTGAGCGGCTAATCGCTTGACGTAGGCGTCTTGTGTAACCTGGGCCAGAGCCTGGTGTTTGAGCCGGCTGAGTTGGGTCTTACCGTCAGAGGTAGAGAAATCGGACTGCTGCTGGGTCTGGTAATAATGCATGTTGCGCCGTAATTCGAACAGATAGGCTTCGTAGCGGATCCAGTGGCCACCGGTCTTGCCGATCGGGAACGGCACCACCTTGGTAACGTCATACATGAAGCCTGACGTACTCTGGAACTTATACAGGGCCAGGCTGCTCAGGCCCATGAATAAGATGAGAACCAGGACCAACAGGCCGATTGAGATACGGACGATGCGGTGTTTGGAGTGCTGCAAGGGGTAGATGTACTTGCGGGCGCTGGACAGGACTTCTTCCCTGTGCTCGCCGACGGTCTCGTTGGTAATCTGGGGAACGTTGCTGAGGGCCTCGCTGAGCTTTTGCTCCTCGGCCTGGTTGCGCTCAGCCACCTTGTCCTGAGCGGCCTTAAGCGGCCGGCGCAGCCGGCGCGGTAGTTTAGGCTTCTTGAACTTCTTCGGTTTCTTCATGCAATTTTGGCAGCTGGCTCCGGTTGGCTGGGTAGGTCGACGTCACATTGACGCCCTCCTTGCGCAGAATATTCAGCAATTCCTTTTGAATCTTAGCCGGACGATGGACCTCATGGATGGTCAGATCCCCCACGTAGGTCTGCATCTTTATTGTACCAAATCCAAGCAGCGTTTCCTGCAGTCCGGCCACCTCATAATTGACAGATTGGATCTGTCCCAGCGTCAGGTCGGCCACCGAGCGGTGGAACAGCCCCTTCTGCGTGATCTGTATGTACCGCTGGTCAGTGACGATGAAGACGCTGAAATGCCAGCCGATCCAGCTCGGAATGAACAGGATCGTGCCGATACCGATACTTACCAGCAGGCTTAGGGCGAAAAAGACCATGTTAGGCGGGTGCGTTGGGTGGGCATAGGTCAGGATCAAGGTGTAAATCGGCCCCAGCAGCCAGGCCGCCAAGCCAATGATCAACCCCTTGCGCATCACGATCGGGTGCTTATGGAACACATACAGCACCGTTTCGTCGTCGAACTGGTCGCTGAAGTACTTAGTCGGCTTGCTGTCTTCTGGCTCTTGGTCAGACTGGCTTTTTGATGTTTCAGCCATAAGAGTATTGTATCACCTTTGGTAACCTGTCACGCGGGCCATCCATGATGGTACCCCTGAACGGATTCGAACCGCCATCTGCTCCTTAGGACGGAGTTATTCTATCCATTGAACTACAGGGGCTGGCACCCTGACAATTGTACCAGCTAGAGCTGGAATTCAGCCGGATCTATTTTGTCTAATGACAGCGCGTTGAGCCGTTGCTGCGGAGTTAAATACAAGTTGCCCAATTTTTCCATCAAAGCCAACCTTACAAAATCACTACGAGACACCATGCTGAGCTGAGCCTGCTCATCAACCTGTTGCAGAAAGTCTTCGGTATCACCATATGAATCCGCACGTTAAGTCTCATCGCATTCAGCCTAGCACTAATAATTACCTCGTTGCACAAAACCTATACTTTTTAGTACATCACTTAATGAAAATCGGCTAATTTACTACCGTCTTACTATCATATTGAACAGACCCTATGTCCATTGAGTGGGTCGATCATGTGCAATAAATGTGTTGAATATGTGCCGTTGTAGCACGTGGATAACCCACTGCGTGGGTGTGGGGTCTTTATTAAATAGAATGATATCAGCGTCAAATAATTAATAAAAAGTCAAAATAGCTTAAAAGGCTAGGCGCGTTCGGTGTCTTCGTAGATGTGGGTGTACTCGGACTTGTCGTAATCGAACAATTCGGTGGGCTTGAAGAAGCCGGCGATTTCGGCGGCGCCGGTTTGCTTGGAGTCAGAAGCGTGGATCAGGTTGCGGCCGGTGCCGATGGCCAAGTCACCCCTGATGGAGCCCGGCGGCGCCTCGCGCGGATTGGTGGCACCGACCAGGTTTCGGACTGATTCGATGCATTGGTACCCTTCCCAGGCCATCAGCACAACCGGGGAGCTCTTCATAAAGTGTTCAAGGCCGGCATAGAAAGATTTGTCGATGTGTTCGGCGTAGTGGTCGCGCAGCATGGCCTCGTCGAGGGTGGTCATTTTGATGCCGATCAGCTTGAGGCCCTTGCTTTCGAGGCGGGTGATGATTTCGCCGATCAGGCCGCGCTGCAGGGCGTCCGGTTTGGCGATGATGAGGGTTTGTTCCATTAGGGGAATTATAACAGAGGGCGGCCTTCGATACCAAGTGACGGACTTGTGGCCGTGTCGTACAATGTACTTATGCTTTTTGCCAAAGCCAAAACTGATTTTCTGGAATATCTCGAAATCGAGCAGAACCGTTCCCAGAAGACGATCGAGAACTACGACCATTACTTGACGAGGCTGATCGATTTTGCCGGTGATATCAAAGTTAGAGACATTGATCCGGAGCTGATCCGCAAATGGCGGCTTTGGCTGAACCGGCTTGGCACTAACACCTCAGATGAACTCGGCAAGACGACGCAGAATTACCACCTGATCGCCCTGCGCAGTTTCCTCAAGTACTGTGCTAAGCGCGACCTGCCTGCCCTGGCGGCCGACAAAGTCGAACTGGCCCGGACCAAGCGCAAACAGGTGACCTTCTTGACCGAAGATGAGCTGGGACGGATGTTTGAGCAGCCGGACACCAGTACTTTGGGCGGGTTGCGCGACCGGGCCATCTTGGAGCTGTTGTTCAGCTCGGGGCTGCGTGTCAGCGAGCTGGTCGGCCTGGATCGTGATAATCTCAACCTCAAACGGCGCGAATTCATGGTCCGCGGCAAGGGCCAGAAGGACCGGCCGATCTTCATCAGCCCCGAGGCCGCTCGATGGGTCGAGGGTTACCTGGCCAAGCGCCCGGGCCCCTCGCGGCCACTGTTCGTGCGCTATAGCGGCAACAAACAGGTCGACCTCAGCGGCAACTTCCACCGGCTGACAGCCCGCAGCGTGCAGCGCCTGGTCGCTCGCTACGCCCGGCTGGCCGGTATCACCAAGCACGTCAGCCCCCACACGCTCAGACACTCCTTCGCTACCGACCTCTTAATGAACGGCGCCGACCTGCGCTCCGTCCAGGCGCTGCTCGGCCACAGCAACATCGCTACCACCCAAATCTACACCCACGTCACCGACCCACACCTCAAAGCGGTGCATGAGAAGTTTCACCGTCATAACGAAGCCGTT
>CAZCXO010000070.1:0-4333 GCA_964502645.1 uncultured Candidatus Saccharibacteria bacterium | reverse complement strand
CGTGGACATAACTCTTGAGCGGTACGCCGTACTGCAAGCCGTAGCTGACAGAGATAGCCAGTGCATCCATGATGCCGGACAGGGTCGAACCCTGTTTGGCGATCTTGATGAAGACCTCACCAGGGGTGCCATCCTCGAACTCACCGACAGTGACATAGCCTTTGCTGTCTGACACCTTGAATGAGAAGGTCTTGGCATTACGCATCTTGGGCAGCTCACGCCGGATTGTGGTCCGTGGCACCAGACTCTCGGCCAATTGTTCGATCGGGCTAGGTTCTTGGGCGCTGTGAGCGGTGTGGGCGGTGTGGGCAGCCAGTGCGGCTGGTTTAGCCTCAGCGCCGTCTTTCTTAGCCATTGACAGCGGTTGGGCGACCTTGCAGTTGTCGCGGTAAATGGCAACAGCCTTGATGCCCATTTTCCAGGCATCAATGTGAATCTGTTCCACATCCTCGACAGTGACATCCTCCGGCATATTAACGGTTTTGGAAATTGCGCCGGAGATGAATGGCTGAACAGCAGCCATCATCTTGACGTGGCCACTATAGTGAATGGCGTTTTCGCCCATGGAGCAAGCAAAGACGTCTTCGTGCTCTTTCTTGAGGGCTGGTGCACCTAGAATAGTCTTTTCTTCATCGATATAGGCGATAATATCGTCAATCTGTCGTTTGCTATAGCCTAGGCTGAGCAGGGCTCGTGGAACCGTTTGGTTAACGATATCCATGCTACCGCCACCGACCAGTTTCTTAAATTTGACCAAGCCTAAGTCCGGCTCGATACCAAGGGTGTCGCAGTCCATCATCAGGCCACTGGTGCCGGTTGGCGCCAACACGCTGGCCTGGCTGTTGCGTACACCGTAAAGCTCACCTAATTCAACGGCCTCATCCCAGGCGTTGGCGGCCGCACTGAGCAGCTCTTCTGGAACCAGCGAAGCGTCAATCTTGGAAACTTCGGCCCGGTGCATCTTAAGCACCTCGATCATGCCCTCACGGTCCTTGGCAAAGCCGGCAAATGGGCCGACACGGTTAGCGATCTTAGCGCTGGTAGCGTATGATTGGCCGGTCAATAGGGCGGTGACGGCACCGGCAATAGCCCTACCTTCGTCAGAATCATAGGGCAGACCCAGTGCCATAAGCAGTGCTCCCAAATTAGCGTAACCTATGCCTAGTTCACGATAAGCCTTAGCAGTCTTGGTGATAGCTTCGGTCGGATATTCGCTATAACCGACCAGGATTTCTTGAGCAGTGAAAATCATCTCAGTCGTGTGGATGAAAGCCTTGACGTCAAAGACATTATCGTCACCTAGAAACTTGAGCAGGTTCAGACTGGCCAAGTTACAAGCTGAGTTATCCAGATGCATATATTCGGAACAGGGGTTAGAGCCGCTAATCCGGCCGGCGTTGGGTGCTGTGTGCCAGCGGTTGATAGTGGTATCGAACTGCATGCCGGGATCGGCGCACTCCCACGCCGCCTCAGCGAATTGGCGGAATAAGTCGCGGGCTTTGACCGTCTTGACTGTCTTGCCTGAAGTGACGGCTTTGAGATCCCAGTCATTATCATCCTGGACAGCTTGCATGAAGTCATCAGTCACTCGAACAGAAATATTGGCGTTCTGGTACTGGACAGAAAAGCTATCCTTGCCATCGAGCGACATGTCCCAGCCTAGTTGCTCTAGGTCGCGGGCTTTGCGCTCCTCAATGGCTTTACACCAAATGAACTCTTCTACATCGGGGTGGTCGGCGTTCAGGATAACCATTTTAGCCGCCCGACGGGTTTTACCGCCACTCTTGATGGCTCCGGCTGAGGCGTCAGCGCCGCGCATAAAGCTGAGCGGGCCGCTGGCGGTACCGGCGCTCTTGCCTAAACGCTCCGCGCTGGATCTGATAGAGCTGACATTTATACCTGATCCGGAACCGCCCTTAAAGATCATGCCTTCTTCGACATACCAGTTAAGAATGGCTGGCATGGTGTCTTCGACGGCTAGAATGAAACAGGCACTGGCCTGCTGAGACCGCTCCGGTGCACCGATATTGAACCATACCGGACTGTTAAATGTTGCCCGCTGTGTCGACACGATGTATTTCAGTTCTTCACGGAAGTTTTCGGCCTCCGTTTCATTGCTGAAGTAGCCCTCTTGTAGACCTTGACGGGTGATAGTGTCAACTACTCGGTCTACCAAGTGCTTGAGTGAGCTTTCACGGCTCTTGGTGCCGGGGGTGCCGCTAAAATATTTCTGGGCCACGATATTTACGGCATTCTGTGACCATCCCTTTGGAAAGTCAATTCCTCTTTGCTCAAAGACCGGCTTTTCGTCTTTGGGGTTCTTAATTAGCGAATCATACTTAGCCCACTCCAGTTGATTGTAGGCTTTGGATTTTGCGGGGGTGAAAAGCCGCGCCACTCCTAGGCTTGTCGTTGATTTCATAGTCTCCCTCTCTTTAAATTTCCTCTATTTTTATTTATTTTGAATTTTATTCGGTTGCCAGATGCTTGCCTTCGCGTACTAGTGACAGTTCCTGTTCGAAACTCTTGATGTCCTTGAAGCGTCGGTAGACGCTAGCGAAGCGGACGTAGGCAACTTCGTTGAGGCGGGCCAATTGATCCATCACCATTTCGCCGATGCGGGTCGAACGGACTTCCTGCTCACCGCAGGCATACAGTTCCTGCTCGATCGAGTTGACCAGCCGTTCCAGCTGCAAGCTGGTGACGACGGTCTTCTCACAGGCCCTGTACAGGCCGGCCAAGAGTTTGGCCCGGTTGAACAGTTCGCGCTTACCGTCGTTCTTGATCACGATCAGCTGCGGCCGTTCAAGCCGTTCATAGGTTGTAAAGCGGTTGCCACAACCATTGCACATGCGGCGACGTCGGATGGCTTGGCCCTCTGCTACATCGCGTGACTCAATTACCTTGATGTCATCCCTTTGGCATTGGGTGCATTTCACTTAAAGCCTCCTTGTTTAGCCTCTTTAGCTTAAATGTGCTCAGCTGCCTCGTGGTTTTGGTTTCCACATATAGTGCTGCGTGAATCCAATATACCCCCAGCTGTAGCGGTTTGCAAGCTAAAATACGGTGTATTATTTAGTACGCAAAACAGTCGAAAATAGGGGGTGGTTACTCGTCGTCGTCTTTGTGGCGACGACCCAGCCGCCGCAGGAATGACGGTTTTTCGAGCTCGTCTTCCAGGTCGCTGGTTACTACGTCCTGGTCATCAGACTTGTCATCGGGCTTTTCGTCCTTGTTCGTCTTGTCGTCCTGGTCACCTTCCTTATCCTTGGACTTGTCATCTTCGTCAATCGACCAGATGTTAGGCATGTGGCTTTCGTCTTTGGTGAAATCGCTGTGGCCGGCCTTGTCGTCATCTAGGTCCATATCGATTTCGGACAGGGTCTTTTCCTCTTGTTTGCTGGTCTTGGGGCTGCTGACGTCCAAGCTGGACTTTTCACTGACCAGGCTGCGCTGCGGCTTTTCGCCGCGTTTGGTGAAGTACGAATCGTCAAAGCCGGTAGCGACCACCGTAATGATGACCTCGCCTTCCAGCTCCGGATTGATGGTGGCACCAAAGATGATGTTGGCGTCCGGGTCAGCCGCGGTCGTAATCGTTTCGGCAGCAGTATTGATCTCGTGCATGGCCAAGTCGTCACCACCGATGACATTGAACAGGATACCGCGGGCGCCATCGATTGAAACTTCTAACAGAGGTGATTCGATGGCCTGCTGGGCAGCCGTGACGGCCCGGTTCTCGCCGGAAGCCCGGCCGATGCCCATCAACGCCGAGCCGGCCTTGCTCATGACTGTCTTGACATCAGCGAAGTCGAGGTTGATCAGGCCGTGGACGGTAATCAGGTCGGAAATGCCTTGAACACCCTGTCGCAGCACATCATCGGCTACTTTGAAGGCTTCCATAAGCGGCGTGTCGCGGTCAATCGTCTGTAATAACCGGTCATTCGGAATGATAATCAAGGTGTCGACATTATCGCGCAGCTTATCGATGGCGATATCAGCGTTCTTGCGGCGCTTTTCACCTTCGAACGCGAAGGGCTTAGTTGCAAAACCTACCACTAATGAATCCATGTCGCTGGCGATCCGGGCCACGACGTGGCCGGCGCCACTGCCGGTGCCGCCACCGGCACCGATGGTGACGAACACCATGTCAGCACCCTCAAGGGCCTTGCGGATCTCATCCTTGGCTTCTTCGGCCGCTTTTTCACCGATGATCGGATCAGCCCCTGCACCCAGCCCCCTGGTAGTGTCCTTACCGATGTGAATCTTTGAGTGGGCTTTGGAGTGGTGCAAAGCCTGGGCGTCGGCGTTGATAGCGATGAATTCGACATTCTCG
>CAZCXO010000069.1:956-4574 GCA_964502645.1 uncultured Candidatus Saccharibacteria bacterium | reverse complement strand
GCTGACGCCAAAAGATCAACCGGCTTTAGAAAAAGGCATGCGTCTCGATGATGGGCCAAGCAAATTGAACCTCAATCCCCTAGGTAAGGGCTGGCAGATTACAATGACCGAAGGCCGTAACCGTCAAATCCGTCGTACCTTCGCCACTCTCGGCTACGGCGTTACCAAACTCCACCGCACAAACTTTGGTCGTTATGCTCTCGAGTCATTATCTAGTGGTGATTATCGACCAACAACCACTATTGATTAAATGAAGCACATATTTTATAATACATAAATGCCTGCATTAAATCTAGCGTCAGCCGCAGCCGGTCAACACTCCATTAAAGAAGTTGAGAGGCTAGAGCAAATCGAGTTCTTGAACAGGGAGGCCAAGCGACCACTTAGTCTCGATGTCGAAGAATTTACAGCCTCGTTACCAAGATTCCGTTCTATACTGCCGTTTCGCAGGCGGCGTATTTATAGAGGGTTGGGGCGATTTGTAGGGGCTAGATTCACACAACAGGCTGAGAGAAAACTTACTCCCGAGGAATTAAAAGCTAATTGGGTCGGTACGGCGGTTATGGCACGGATGTTGTCCTATGCGCCCTTTACATATTTACGATACTGCCAAGAGGCAGATGAAGGCCCAGAGCTCGATAGAATCAGCGAAGCCTTGAAAGCCAACGAGGATTTGCCTCAGCTACTCAGTTTACCGCTTAGGAATGTAGAGGCTCTGGAAGAAAATGCAGCCCTTAAAAGTTACATGGCCGGCTTTAAGACGATTACTCTCGGCTTTGCAGAACAAGATGACGGATCAATCGCTTTCTCCATTGACGAAGAGCTTATGAAAAGTTACACGGGTAACCCTATATATCAATATCAGCCAGAGCATAAACTGAGACCCTATCTCCAGCGCTGTCCAGCAAGACGCTTGGTGACTGAGCGGATCTGGCCGGCGATGGTGGACTTGGCTGTACAGACGCCAGAGGTTTTCCCGCGAGATCTAGGGTTAACTTGATAGAATAAGTGTATGGCTAAGAAGTTACCGATAGTGGCGATCGTGGGCCGGGCGAACGTTGGCAAGTCCAGCTTGTTCAATGCTGTCCTGGACAGGCGAGAAGCGATAGTGGCCCGTGAGGCTGGCACGACTCGCGACAGCGTCACCGCCAAGGCCGAGGCCGATGGCCAACACTTCTGGCTGGTTGATACCGCCGGTGTCAAAGACCCAGATGATGACTTTGAATTCACCATCCAGGAACAGATCATCCAAGCGGCTGACAGCGCTGATGTCATCTGGGTCGTCGTTGAGGCTGATGTGCCAATAACGGAGGAGGACCGCCGGGTAGCCAAACTGGCTCTCAAGAGCCGCAAACCGGTGTTCCTGGTCATAAACAAGCTCGATAAGGCCAGGGGAGCCGATCTGAGCGGTTTTGACCGGCTGGGCATAAAACCTATAATCCCGACCAGTGTCACCCAGCAGAAGGGCATAGATCAGCTCCTGGCAGAATTGGTGAAGATGATTCCCAAGGCCAATCTGACCGAAGATGATAACAGATTAAGGATTGCCATCCTGGGTCGGCCGAACGTCGGCAAATCACAGCTGTTCAACACCTTGGCCAAGAAGCAGCAGGCCATCGTGGCCGATAGGGCCGGGACCACCCGGGATGTCAACCGAGCGGTGATCCGTTATCAGGGACGGGAAGTCGAATTACTGGATACCGCCGGCATCCGCCGCTCAGGTAAGATCCAGGTCGGTATCGAGCGTTTCAGCGTCATCCGGGCCCTCAGCGCCATTGAACAGGCTGATGTCTGTCTCTTATTAATGGATGTCAACGAACTGAACGTCCAGCTCGACCAGAAAATTGCCGGTTTGATCAAAGATGCTGGCAAGGGTCTCGTCCTGGTCGTCAGCAAATGGGATGCCGCCGAAAGCAAAGATGCCTTCACGCGTGACGCCCTGGCGCCGCAGATCGCCGCCAACTATGACTTCGTGCCCTGGGCACCCCTGATTTTCACCAGTGCCATCACCGGCCAGAACGTCACCAAACTGTTCGACCTGGCCATGGAAATCGACATCGAACGCCATAAGCGGATCCAAACCAGCGAACTTAACCAATGGCTGCGCCAGGCGGTTGACGCCCACCCGCCAGCTGGCCTCAAAGGCCGCACTCCAAAGCTGAATTACATGGTCCAGGAGACCGATAACCCGACGCTGGCTTTCAAAATCTTCGGCGCCCATACGCGCTATGTCCACTGGTCCTATCGCCGTTATTTGGAAAAGAAATTGCGCAAACAATATGGTTTCGCCGGTACGCCTGTACAGCTCTGGTTCATCGAGAAACACCTGACCCACAAACACGGCGCCAGCCCCACCTTAGCTAAGGAAAAAAAATAATGGCCTTGTTCCAGAGACGACCGCAAACCAGTGACCCGACCAATTTCTATACCATCGGGTTGAATAAGACCATCCTGCTGGTCGGGTTGGGCAATCCCGGTAAGGAATATGAAACTACCAGGCACAACGTAGGTTTCCTCTGTATCGAGGACTTTGTTAAGAAGACCGAAGAAATGTCAGATTGGGTGGTCAAGAAAGATTTAAAAAGCCTCATGAGAACCGGCCAGGTAGGGGAGAACCGCGTCATCGCTATCAAGCCGACGACATTCATGAACCTCAGCGGTGAGGCCGTCCAGGCCGTGGCTAGTTTTTATAAGATCCATGCCGGCCAAATTACCGTCATCCACGATGAGCTCGACATCGACTTCGGCCAGATCAGGTTAAGGATCGGTGGTTCCTCCGCCGGCCACAATGGCATCAAATCTGTTACCAAGCACCTGGACGAAGGTTATAGCCGCATCCGCATCGGTGTCGGACCAAAGAAACCGACCCGGATCAAAAGTGAAGATTTCGTCCTGCAGCAGTTCTCAGCCGAAGAGCAGGCTCAACTGCCCAACCTTAGCCGTGAAGTCAATGCTATCTTGAGTGAGCTGCTATTCGGTGGCCAGTTGCCTCACGAAACCCGAAGCTTCCTGGTTTGAATTAACTCTTCAACAAATTGCTAATCTCTTGATCGAGAGTGGCGGTTTCATTTGCAACAATGGAGTCAATATTGCCTGGAAAACCTTCTTCCAACAGTTCTTGCTCGGTTCTAAGCAATACCTCAAGGTTGCTTTGAAGCCTTTTGCCAATCTCCTCGCAATGGTGGGAGCCGGTCATGAGGCCAACTAGGTGCAGGCTGTGGAGTTCATGGGTAATAAAATCAGCGGCCTCTGATACTTCTCTGGCAATTACCTCGTCGTCTGCCTCATCTACCCAAATAGCCTCAGGCAGGTCAGGCCAGGCTCGTCTTTCCTCTGGTGAGAAATGTATTTTACCGTATCCAAGATGCATGATGGTCTACTCTACCTTAATAATAAGACCTGAAGAGCCTCCGGAGGGGGTGGGCACCGCCGGAGGCTCATGACACCCTTCAACCCACCCCGGCGAAACATCGTCGTCGATAATTAAATGACGCGTGTCAACCATTCCGAGGAACGGTTACCATTCAGGCTCGCATTGATCGGGGACCCACCGGGGCTGCCGAAACAGCCTCAAGGAAACTAGTTAAAGGGGTTAGTTTGTCTTAGAGCGCTCCTGGT
>CAZCXO010000069.1:0-946 GCA_964502645.1 uncultured Candidatus Saccharibacteria bacterium | reverse complement strand
AGAAGTGGAGGGTAACAACTTGTCTATGACGCGCTCTAAAACAATCTAACTCATCTCTGACAATCTAGTTAACAGACAATTAAAACTGCTTCACCAGAGGGTGTCAGAGTCGTTATAATGGGGTAAAGGTACGAACTCCTAGTATTATTAGGAATCATAAGTTGCTATTTTAGCAAAACTGTTTTGTAATGTCAATACTAAAAAATATTTTTAAATGAATATCAAGAAGCTTACGCTTGACGGCCGCGCACTCGGCGCCAACCACTGGGCCCCCAATTATATACGGTGTTACAATGGGCGCATGAAGCTTATGATTTTTGTTGGGCTGACCATCGGTGGCATTCTCGGCGGCTGGCTGGGTGCGGCCTTGTTCGATCACGGCAACTGGTTAGGCGGGTGGAGTTTGCTACTGAGCACTCTCGGCTCTTTCGCCGGCATCTGGGCCGGGTTCAAAGCCGGTCAAAACCTGGGTTTATAAAAATTAATTGCAATCTGGACGGAAATGGGTTTACATGGAGGTTATGCCAAAAAACCTGGTTATCGTAGAGAGTCCGGCCAAAGCGAGGACATTGGAACGGTTCCTTGGCAAGGGATATACCGTCAAGAGCAGCTTCGGGCACATCCGGGACCTGCCTAAAAAGGGTTTGAACATCGACTTGGACAAGATCGCTATGGAGATTGGCCGTGCTGTTCTGCAACTCATGTTCACGTTCCAGCTCTTCGACTCGCTTGGTCAGCTTTTTCCAGGTTGGGTAGCTTAGATATTCAGCGACCACCAATCCGAAAAAGAACCCTATAACCAACAGTCCAAAGGCCGTGAACCATTCCATCACTTGACTCCTTGCTCAAGCTGCGTGAAGGCCGAGGCCCGGAGGTTGCCATACTCGACCGGCACCCGCTGCTGGTGGCCGAGGATCTGTACGCCAAGACGCCCCGCTGGCGTGTC
>CAZCXO010000068.1:0-4647 GCA_964502645.1 uncultured Candidatus Saccharibacteria bacterium | reverse complement strand
CTTGAAGACACCACGGACGATCAGGCGGCCCAGCTCGGTTTCAACGATTTCCGGGCTTAGCAGATCAGACAGCTCAGTTTTGACATCATCAATAAGCTCGTAGATAACTTTGTAGAGCCGGACCTTGGTCTTATCGCGGCTGGCCTGCTGGCGACTGCTGGCTGATAATTCGACATTGAAACCATAGACGATGGCATCGGAACTATGGGCCAGGTGCAGATCATTCTCGCTGACCGGGCCGATGCCGGCACCGACGACACGAACCGAGACTTCCTCGGTATCCAAGGCTTTGAGACTGTCAATTACGGAGGTCAGCGAGCCCTGTACGTCGGCTTTGATAATAATGTTCAGCTCCTGAAGCTTATTGTCACGGTTAATCAGGCGGATAAGTTCTGAGCTGCCTATGTCGATGTGACCTCCGCCCTGGCGCTGCTCGGCCGCAACGCTGGCAGCTTGCTGGCGGGCAGCTTTTTCATCTGATACAACCATGAATTCATCACCGAATTCCGGCAGTGTCTTGAAGCCTGTGATGGCTACCGGCATCGACGGTGTGGCTTCTTTCAGCGGCCTGCCTTCGGTCGTTTCCAGGTTGCGAATCTTGGCATAGCTGCCACCGGCCACTATGAAGTTGCTGGGCTTGAGGCGACCGGCTTCGACCAGCGCCTGGGCGACCGGCCCGCGGCCCTGTTCAACATGAGCCTCGATGATCAGGCCGCGGGCCGGCACGTCGACGTCAGCCTTGAGCTCCTCGACATCTGTCACTAGCAAAAGCATGTTCAGCAGCTCCGGAATACCAGCCTTGGTCTTGGCCGAGACTTCCTGGATGATAGTATCGCCGCCCCACTCTTCGATTAACAGATCGTTTTCAGATAATTGTTGCTTGACACGATTGGCATCGGCGCCTTCTTTGTCAATCTTGTTGATGGCTACCACGATCTTGACACCGGCTTTCTTGGCGAAGCGGATGGCTTCCAGGGTCTGCGGCTTGACGCCGTCGTCGGCGGCCACCACGATGATAACTATATCGGTCAGATGGGCACCGTGCTCACGGATGGCCGCGAAGGCTTCGTGACCTGGAGTATCCAGGAACGTAATCATCCGGCCGTCATGTTCGATCTGGTAGGCCGATATGTGCTGGGTGATGCCGCCCGCCTCCTGTTTGACGACTTCAGCACCTCGTATGGCATCAAGTAGACTGGTCTTGCCATGGTCGACATGGCCCATGACGGCCACCACAGGTGGCCTAGCCTGGGCCTTGGCACTATGGGTCGGTTTGACTCGAGCCGGTAATTCTTCGTCAACAGCCTTTTTGGCCAGGGTCAGGCCTAAGTCAAGCTCACCGACTATAATCTGCGCCGTATCAAAGTCGATCCGCTCGTTGACCGTCGCCATGACACCGTTCTTCATCAGTTCGCCGATTAAGCGCGAAACGGGGATAGACAGCCGTTCAGCCAAGGTGCCGACGGTGATCATATCCTCGATTTCGATGGTGGTTTGTTCTGGCTGTTCAGTCTGCTGTGTTGATTCTGCCATCGTCGACTCCTTTCTGGCCCGCAGGCCGTTACTTTAAGTACACATGATTACTTAGCAGCCGGAGCTGCCTTAGGTTTAGCTTTAGCTTTGGCCTCTTTGAGGCTGAGCGCGATCTTGCGGTTCTCAGTATCAATATCCAGCACCTTGAACTGCTTCTTTTCATTCAGCTGGAATAGCTTCTCCGGATCAACGGTTTCGTCATCGCTCATCTCTGATACGTGGACCAAGGCTTCGACGCTTGGACTCAGTTGGACGAAAGCTCCGAACGGCGTGATCCGTGTCACCTTGCCTTCGACGACTTCGCCCTTCTTGAAGGCCTTGACCTGATCCAACCAGGGATCCTCGGTCATTTGTTTGACGCTGAGGCTAAGACGGTCCTTATCGATACCGATGATCTTGGCCTTGATGGTCTCGCCGACCTTGATGTAGTTACGGGGGTTGTCAACCCGTTCCCAGGAGATTTCCGAGATATGGACCAGGCCCTCGATACCGTCGACGTTGACGAAGGCACCGAAGTCAATTACGCCAGTCACGACACCTTCGACGATGTCACCAACCTTGAGCTTGGCGAACCGAGCCTGCATGTCATCCTTGACGGCTTCCTTCTCCGAGAAAATCAATTTGTTGTCCTTGCGGCTGACATCCAGAACCCGTACCCGCAGCGGTTTGTTAGTCAAAGCATGCAGTTTCTGCAGGATTTCGTCCTTGTCAGCGCCGGAAACGCGCGGATAGTGGCCGGCGGCCAGCTGGGACACCGGTAAGAAGCCGCGGATGCCTTCCAGCTCGACTAGCAGGCCGCCGCGGTTGGCGTCATAAGGCATAACATCAACGATTTCATTGGCCTCATGAATCCGTTGTAACTCGTCCCAGCCTCGGTCCTTAGCGGCCCGCTTCATACTCAGTAAGGCGTGGCCTTCGTCCAGCTCCGGGTCAATTACGCTAACGGTTATGGCCTGTCCGGCTTCCAGCTTCTGGCCATAGCCGATCTCGCGCCGCAGCACTACACCGACACCACGGGCGCCCAGGTCAATCCAGACCTCATTCTTCTTGATGGCCGTAACAGTCCCGTCGACGACATCGCCAGCGCTCAGGCCTTTAACTTCGCTGTCAGCCAACAATTCATCCATAGTCAGCACTTTCGACATATTTTCCCCAACAATAAATTAAATTTAATGTAAGTTTACCTTTATTGTACCCCTTATGTCCCAGATAGTAAAGCCGGTTTATGCTAAACTTTGAACATGTATTTGGGGGTAGACATCGGTGCCACTAAAACTCTAGTGGCGGCTCTCGACGAGCAAGCTGACATCATAGAACAAGTCAGATTCCCCACTCCAGAAAAATACGAACAATTCCTAAACGAATTACGCCAAACTCTGGCTGGTTTCAAACACAATAGTTTCAAAGCGGGTGGCGTGGGCATCACGGGCATAATTGACCGTGAGCACGGCCGACGATTCGCTTCCGGCAAATTAGCTTGGCAGGATATACCCATCAAGACAGATGCAGAACTCATAACTCAATGCCCAATTATCGTCGAAAATGATGCCAAATTAGCCGGTTTGTCCGAAGCCATGTTGCTAAAAGACAGTTTCAACAAAGTGCTATACCTGACTGTCAGCACTGGCATCGGCTTTTCGTTAATAGTTGACGGCATAATTGACACTTCTATCGGCGACAGCGGCGGTAACAATATAATGATTGAAGATAAGGGCAAACGGATCTCATGGGAGGCTTTGGCATCTGGCCGAGCAATTGTTAAGCGATTTGGTAAACGGGCCGAAGACATCGTTGATGAGGCAAGTTGGAAAATAATCGCCCATAATGTTTCTATGGGTTTAATCGAGGTCGTAGCCATTACTGAACCAGATGTGGTTGTAATCGGCGGCGGTGTTGGCACCCATTTTGATCGCTTTGACAGATTCCTAACAGCAGAGCTCAAAAATTATAAGTTGCCTTCCATCCACTTACCGGAGTTACGAGGCGCCCAGCGGCCGGAAGAAGCTGTCATCTATGGTTGCTACGACTTGGCTAAGCAGGTTTTCAGTCATGGATAAACTGATAACAGAGTTAAAGGATAGGTTTCCTAAGCTCAAGTTCGCGCCGGGTCGACAGTTCTCCTGGTCCCCCGAAACCGGGGAAATCATCTACAAGCCCAGTGCCAAAGGTCGACAGGCTATCTGGTCGCTGTTACACGAAACCGGCCATGCCCTGCTCCGCCACCAGAGTTACAAGGCCGACTTCGAACTACTGCGTCTTGAGGTCGAGGCCTGGCAACGGGCCCGCCAGCTGGCCTCTGACTTGAGTATCATCATCGATGAAGACCACATCGAGGATTGCCTGGACTCATATCGGGACTGGCTATACAAGCGCAGCATCTGTCCGACATGCTCGACCAAGTGCCTCCAACAGGGAGATTTTGTCCACTATCGTTGTTTTAATTGCCACACCACTTGGCGTGTAACTGCCAGTCGTTTCGGCCGTGCTTACCGCTCCACCAAACAGGTTCCCCAGCCTACCGTCTTCATATAAAAATCTCCGCACGAGGCGGAGATTTTTTCGGCCTTAAGAAGTCGTTTAAGCGTTCTTCTTGGTTCGGCGCGAGATACGACCGCCCTTGGCACCGGCACTGCGGGCCAGTTCTCGGTTGGCGTAGAAGCCACCGGTGCGGCCAAGCTTGCCGCCCTTGGCACCGATCTTAGCGTAAAAATCCGCGCCATACTTCTGCTTGTTGGTTGCAGCGGCCGCTTGGCCGCCAGCTTTAGTTCCTGCCATTTGATTCTCCTTATAAGTTTCTCTCGAGAGAAAGAAAAAGGGCCTCCGCCTGAGCAGAAAACCCTCGCTTTCTTTCGAAATCCTGCTTATGATATCACGCTATTGGTTCTACGTCAATATACTTTTGTTATAAATTTATTTGAGGCTTCCTTTGTTATATTTGAAAACCATAGGTTCCAATTATTTACGAAATTTCCATAATTTTTGGAACCTACCCTTCTTAATAAATAAAAAGTGCCCGCCTTTCAAACCATAGAAAAAGGCCCCGCCAGGCGAGGCCTTAATCAAAATTTGGCACCGTGCTATTTTCCCAGGGGTGGACCCCAAGTATTGTAACCG